>CABUAW010000019.1 GCA_902489645.1 uncultured Lachnospiraceae bacterium
TACGCAGATTCAAAAGAAACTGTGCAAAGGCTGGTATTCAGCAGGAAATTCGTAAGAGAGAACATTACGAAAAACCAAGTGTTAGACGTAAGAAAAAATCAGAAGCTGCTAGAAAGCGCAAATATAAATAATCTTCGGATACCTGGATATAAAAAGCTATAACGTAAGTTATAGCTTTTTTCACGTCCTATTCACATAAGGAGCCTGCGGCCAGGTATATAATTCAATGGGGACGCATAGAATGTAGAAAAAACGGAGAGTCGCCTTGTTTGCGGATTGGCTAAGGGTTCATCAAATTGTACCGGAGGAGCTGAGTGCGGATGTTTCAGTTTTATATGCACTTGGACAGAAAGAATTAAAGATTCAGAACTATAAAAAAATTCTCCATTACAGTCCAAAAGAAATGGTACTTCTTTTAAAGGGTCAGAGGCTGGTCGTTTTGGGGGACCATTTGGATATCGATTATTTTAATGAAGATGAAATCTGCATACGGGGACATATTGTTTCGATAACCTATCAGGGTGGATGAAAGGTCGGTGCTGTGAATGGAATGGATTTTCCGGTGGCTGCGCAGCTATCTGACATGCCGGTTAAAAGGCGGCGATATGGAACGCTTTTTTAACCTGTGCCGCTATCAGGGCATTGAATGTTGGGATATGTCCCTGGACGAAGGGGTATGCAGATGCTGCATGTATCTGGAGGATTTTTGGAAAATACGGCCTTTTGTGAGAAAGACCAGGGTCAGAGTGCGAATTGAAAAACGCTGCGGTCTGGCTTTTTTTATGGATTTTTTGAAGCACAGAAAAGGACTGTGGATTGGAATGGCCGGATGTATCGGCATGCTTTGTTTTCTGTCTTCCCATATTTGGAAAATGGAATTCTATGGAAATTCTTATTATACGGATGAGCGGCTGACGAAATATCTGGCGGAAACGGAAGCGGTTTCCTTTGGCGTATGGAAACAAAAGGTGGATGGGGCGGTACTTGAAGAAAATCTTCGGCTGACATTTCCGGATATTTCCTGGGTGTCTGTGCGTATGGAAGGCACTTCCCTCATTGTCTCTCTGGAAGAAATGGTCAAATATGACGCCTCTGAAAGGGAAAAGGTGCTGCCGCGGTACGTCTGTGCAGCCAGAGATGGAGAAATTGTATCTATGGTCACGCGAAGCGGCGTTCCGAAGGTGACCATTGGTCATACTGTTCAGAAAGGCGATGTGTTGATTGACGGGGTTATGGAAATCCTGGATGAATCCATGGCTGTGGCTGAGGTCATCCCCGTGGGCGCCGACGGGGATATTTGGGCCCGTGTTTCGGAAAATTATAAAAAAACCTATCCGATATCCCGGGAAAGCCGTAATTACGGACGGGCGTCATGGAAAATATCGCTGTCCTTTGGCAATCATTCCTTTACTTTTGGGAAAAATCCCTATGACGGAAAGGAGACGTCTTACGACCATCTGACGGAAATTTATGATTACTGGCCGGGAATTCAAGTGCAAATGGATAGCTTTCGTCCCTACACAGCCGTACCGTCGCTTGCGGCCGTGACACAGGTGAAAAAACAGGCGGAAGAGGAACTGTCAGATATAATTCATGAATTCGAGGAAAAAGGGGTACAAATTCTAGAAAATAATGTTAAAATATTAATGTATGAGGACCGGGTAGAAGCGGCCGGGAATTTTGTCCTGGTCGAGCCCATTGGTGAAGGGGCGGATATTCTCCCGGAAAATACTCAAAACGATGAGAATGGAGAGACAGATGAGTATAACGGAAACGATGATTGATATTCCGGCGGAACATGCCCGGAATGTCTTTGGACAGTATGATGTCTTTATTAAAAAGATTGAGAGGACATTAAACGTTACGATTATTGTTCGTGATGACATAATTAAAATCGTCGGTGAGACCGGCCATGTCGCCAAAGCTAAAAGTGTATTTTTAAATTTACTGGAGCTTTCAAAAAGAGGGGAGCCGATTGGTGAACAGAATGTGGACTACGCCCTGTCCCTTTCTTTTGATGATAAGGAATCTTCCATTTTAACTTTAACCCAGGATATGATTTGTCACACTGTCAATGGGAAACCAATAAAACCAAAGACACTCGGACAGAAAGCATATGTGGACCAGATTCGGAATAAGATGATTGTATTCGGCATCGGGCCGGCGGGAACGGGAAAAACCTACCTGGCCATGGCGATGGCCATTACGGCTTTTAAAAATAATGAGGTCAACCGGATTATCTTAACCCGTCCGGCGATTGAAGCCGGAGAAAAGCTCGGCTTTTTGCCGGGAGATTTACAGAGCAAAATTGACCCCTATCTTCGACCGCTTTATGACGCTCTCTATGAAATTATGGGAGCGGACGCCTATCTGCGGAATATGGAAAAGGGCCTGATAGAAGTCGCACCGTTAGCTTATATGCGCGGGCGGACCCTGGATAATTCCTTTATTGTACTGGATGAGGCGCAGAATACGACGCCGGCTCAGATGAAAATGTTTCTGACGCGCGTGGGCTTTGGCTCAAAGGTCATTATCACCGGCGATTTAAGTCAGAAGGATTTGCCTTCCGGGCAAAGCTCCGGACTGGACGTGGCGCTGAGAGTCCTTAAAAACATTGACGATATCGGTATCAGTATGCTGTCCAGTAAAGATGTGGTGCGCCATCCTCTGGTGCAGAAGATTGTTAAAGCCTATGATGAATATGAAAAGAGAACCGAAAGAGCTTCTCGTCTGAAAAAGTCGAAAAGGAGTTGATAAATTATGGCAATTCATATAGAATATGAAACAGAGCTTCCATTGGGGATTGAAGCGGAGCCGGTCATTGAGAAGGTTATCGATATGGCGCTGGAAATCCACGAATGTCCTTATGCGGTGGAAGTGAATGTGATTTTGACGGACAATGCGTCGATTGCCGCCATTAATGAAGAGTACCGGAATCTGGCAAAGCCTACGGACGTTCTGTCTTTTCCGATGATTTCATATGAAACGCCGGGGGATTTTTCGGTTGTGGAAAAAATGGCCGAGGAAGACTGTTTTGACCCGGATTCGGGAGAATTGCTTCTGGGGGATATTATTATTTCTGTGGAAAAGGTTATTGAACAGGCCGAAGCCTACGGCCATTCCAGAGAACGGGAACTGGGATTTTTGACGGCCCACAGTATGCTCCATTTATTCGGTTACGACCATATGGAAGAGGAAGAGCGCATTGACATGGAAGAAAAGCAGGAGGCGATTTTAAATCGTCTCGGATTATATCGTTAAATACAAGGGATAAAGGAGAGAGAGCGATGAAAAAACGTGGAATAATTGCAGCGCTTGGGCTTAGTATGCTTCTTTGCCTGACTGCCTGCGGAAGTAAAGAAGAAACAACAGCGGCCGAGACACAGACAACCGCAGCCGAAACAGAAACTGTGAAAGAAACCGAAGCTAAGCCGGAGGAAGCGGACTTGCCGGAAGGGAAAATGTACAGCTATCTGACGGGTGAAGTGGTAGATACGGCGGTGGGAACACAGCGTCCATTTGCTATTATGATTAATAATATTCAGGAGGCGATTCCTCAGAGCGGCGTCAGCCAGGCGGATATCGTGTACGAGTGCCTGGTAGAGTCGGGGATTACCCGTTTGTTATGTGAGTTTCAGGATATTGAAAATCTGAATAAAGTGGGCTCCATCCGGAGTGCCCGCCATTATTATATGGATTTGGCCCAGGACGATGAAGCCATTTATACCCATTTTGGACAGTCCGTTTTTGCAGAAGAACGGATAAATGCCGGTTTCCCGACAATCAGCGGGTTGTCCGGCTACGGCGGTTCCGTATTTTACCGTACAGATGACAGAGAAGCGCCGCACAATGTTTATTCTTCAAAAGACGGACTTCTGGCCGGCCTTGATGCGACGGGAATCAGCCGGGATTATCCGGAGGGCTATAAGAGCCGTCTGAATTTCTATCATACGGATACGGTACCTGAAACTGGCGATACGGCCGAGAAAGTGACAATGCCGTTTACGGTCAATAATCCATGGTTTGAATACAATGCGCAGGACGGTTTATATTACCGCTTCCAGTATGGCGAGCCGCACATTGATGTGGAGAACAACGAACAGTTGGCATTTAAAAATCTGATTATCCAGTATGCGGAGCGGAGTGTAATCAGTGAGCAGGACCATCAGGATTTTGTATTAGTCGGCAGCGGTACGGGACTGATGATGACGGATGGCAAAGCCGTTAAAATCACATGGGAACGCAAGACGGAAAGTGACCGGACGACTTATTATTATGAAGATGGTACACCGGTGTATCTTAATGCCGGAAAGTCCTATATTTCCGTAGTACCTTCGGAGTTGACGGTCACCTATGAAGCAAAATAGGCAGGACCTAAAAAAGACATCATGAAAGAGGTGTGCTATGGGCAACAGTAAACAGCGCGCCGGTAAGAAGCTGATTGTTCAGGGAAGTATTCTGGCGATTGCTACAATTATCGTGCGCTTAATCGGTATTGTTTACCGAATTCCATTAACAAATATCGTAGGCAACGAGGGAATGGGGTATTATGGTTTTGCCTTTGAGGTGTACCAATTCCTCGTTATCCTGTCCACCAGTGCGATTCCGGTGGCCGTGTCTAAATTGACGGCGGCCAGAGTGGCACGCCATGAATATAAAAACGCACAGGCCATATTCAAGTGTTCCATCATCTTTGCCGCCGTACTGAGCGGTACGCTGGCGCTGATTACTTTTGTTGGGGCGCGGTGGATTTCCATGGTCATGTTCGGAGGAATTACCGAGGTGGCTCCGGCACTGCGGGTGTTAGCTCCCACGGTTTTTGTGTGCGCGGTTATGGGGGTATTCCGAGGATATACCCAGGGCCTTGGAAATATGGCCCCGACGGCCTTCTCACAGGTTGTGGAACAGATTTTTAATGCCGTTGTCTCGGTGGCTGCCGCGGCAATTTTGATTTCCCGGGGCGCGGCCTATGGTGCGGCCGGAGGTACGATGGGAACGTTCATGGGAGCGGTTTCCAGCCTGGTATTTTTATATCTGGTCTATTCCTCCTACCGTCCGCAGCTTACCCGGCGGATGAAAAAGGACCCGACCCGGAAGGTTTTGGAAAACAAAGCCATTTACCGGATGATTGGTCTGACGGTTATTCCGCTCATTCTGACATCGACGATTTATCAGATTAGCAGCCTGTTGGATTCGGCTTTATTCAGTAATATTCTGAAGATGATTGGTTATCAGTCGTCCTTTATCAGTTCTCTTTACGGAATTTACAGCTCAAAATACCAGCTTCTGATTAATCTGCCGCTTGGGATTACGTCTGCCCTGACGGTAGCTATGATGCCGGGAATTGCCGGGGGTATCGCATTGAACCGCCATGAACAGGTTCGTGAACAGATGGATACGGTTATCCGTCTCACCATGCTGATTGCCATACCCTGTGCCATCGGAGTGGCCGTCATGGGCGGGCCGATTATGCAGATGCTGTTTCGGGATACGACAACCCTTCCTGGAAGAATGTTGATTGTCGGCGCAGTAAATATTATCTTTTATTCGTTGTCGACATTGACCTCAACCATTTTACAGGCCAGCAATCATATGCGGGTTCCTGTGATTAACGCAGCGATATCCCTTGGTATCCATACGTTGTTTACCGTGGTTCTTCTGGCCTTTGCCGATTTACATATATTTGCACTGATTTATGGAAATATCGTATTTTCCTTCTGTATGTGCGTACTGAACCTGCGTTCTTTGGCAAAATTAATCGATTATCAATTAGATATTGTAAAAATGGCCGGTTCGGCTGTCGCTGCCTCGGCGATTATGGGAGCGATTACTTTCTTTGTATATAAGGGATGTATATATTTGATTCATTCCAATACTGTGTCTACACTGTTCGCCATCATTATTGCCGTGGTTGTCTATGCGTTAGTATTGATTTTAACTCACGGTGTGTCGGAAGAAGAATTGTATCTTCTTCCAAAGGGGGAGGCCATCGTGCGGTTCTTATACCGGATGCATCTTTTATAGGCCGACAGTGAATAAAAAATAATAAATAGCAGATACTTTTTTCAAAGGGGTGAAACCATGAAGAGAAAATGTATCTGCTTATTTTTATGGGTGCTTTTAATTGCCATGTCCTATGGCGGCGGATATTTGTGCTTCGTCTGGCCGGTATCAGATACGATGGAAGAAGAATTACCGGAAGTCCTTCCGGTGACCGCAGGAAAGGAAAATTTTATTTTGCCGGAAACACGGTTGGTCACAGAAACCCTGAATCTGAAAACCGGGGAAAAAACAATCGATGAAACGCCAATGCCGGCCGTCTATCTTGGATTGGAACGGGAAGAACTGTTGGCAAAGCTCAATGATTATATGATGAATCTGTCCATTAAGGAGCTGGAGGATGGGCTGGTGAGCTTTGACGTGGAATCCTATTCTACAAAAGAGGTAGTTCTCAGAAAAACCTATTATCCGGATGAAAATTATAAAAAATATTATGTAATTTACCGTCAGGGACGTATTGTCATCTATTACAGTGACCGCAAGACGGTATTTGAGTATCCGGATATAAAGCTGAATGACCTTCCGATTCAGTTACAATGCGAACTCCTTTCGGGCAAGGAGATGAAGGACGAGGCGGAATTGTATAACTTTTTACAGAACTATTCCAGTTAATAAATATGACTCTTTTCTGAATCAGAAAAACATGATATCATAATAGAACATGGAATTTTGCGAAAGTACATGAAGGAGAATCGTGAATGAAAGCGGACATCATTGTCATCGGCGGCGGCGCGTCAGGATTGGCTGCCGCCATTTGCGCTGCCCGTCAGGGAGCATCCGTTCTCATATTGGAGCGGATGCCCCGTATTGGCAAGAAATTGCTGGCGACGGGGAATGGTAAATGCAATTATACAAATAGATTTATGGACGTTCATTGTTATCACAGCCGTAAGCCCTCGGCCGTGGCGGATATTTTGGAAGCTTTTAATGGGGAGGCTGCGGAAACCTTTTTTGCGGAGTTGGGTATACTGCCAAAAGCAAAAGACGGCTATGTTTACCCCAATTCCATGCAGGCCGCCTCGGTGTTGGATGCGCTGCGGTTTGAATTGGAACGGCTCGGCGTAGGCATTATAACGGAGACAGAGGTTGATGCCGTATGGCCGAAAGGGAAAGGGTTTCAGATTCAGGGGGCGAATACTATCTATCATTGCCGCCGGGTTATTTTGGCCTGCGGAGGAAAGGCGTCGGCAAAACTTGGCTCAAACGGCAGTGGTTATGCTTTGGCAGAACGGCTTGGACACCGGATAATTCCGGTAGTTCCGGCGCTGACCGGATTAAAAGCGAAGGAAAAATTTTATAAAGCGCTGGCCGGTATCCGGGTGGAGGCGGCGGTAACCCTTAGGATTGACGGGAAGGCCGTTGACAGACATCAGGGCGATGTTCAGTTGGCGGAGTACGGTATTTCCGGCATCCCGGTATTTCAGGTCAGCGGACAGGCCGCCTATGGACTTCTGGAAAAACGGCAGGTTTGCTGCAGTCTGGATTTTTTCCCGGAAATGCCGGAAGAAAATCTGGCAAAGCTTTTGGAAGAACGATACCGGAAGTTTCAGGGACGGCCGGTGGAAGCTTTTGAAACCGGACTTCTGAATCGTAAACTGATTCATGAATGTTTGCGGCTGGCCGGTGGAAGCGCCAATGCTCTGCCGGAGACGGAAGCGTTGACAAAGTTTTTGAAACATTTTCCGGCAACAATCGCCGGAAGCCGTGGGTATGATTTTGCCCAGGTATGTGCCGGCGGCGTGGATTTAAATGAAATTTGTACAAAAAACTGTGAATCGACCCTGCATCCGGGATTATATATCACCGGTGAGCTGCTGGATGCGGACGGCATCTGCGGCGGATACAATCTTCAATGGGCATGGTCAACCGGCTGCCTGGCCGGAGCTTCTGCCGGAAAGGAATGTCATGCTTCGTATCGGACAAATTAAAATTCCTTATAGAGAAGGGGACAGCCGTGTTTTTTCAACGGTTTTAAAAAAATTACATATACAGGAAAAGGACGTTGAATCGTGGAAGATTTTTAAGAAATCCATTGACGCCCGAAAAAAACAGGAAATTATGGCCGTTTATACGGTAGATATTCAGTTAAAGCGGGAAAATGCCTTTTTTAAACGGAACCGAAATAAAAATATACAAAAAGTTGAGACGAAGGATTATATTTTTCCAAAGGCCGGAGAAGAAACACTTATGCATCCAATCACAATTGTGGGGAGCGGTCCGGCCGGACTGTTTTGCGCTTTAATGCTGGCCCGCCACGGTTACCGGCCCGTTCTTTTAGAACGTGGGATGGACGTCAGGCGCCGGCAGGAAGCCGTGCGGCGTTTTTGGGAAAAGGGCGAATTTTGTGCGGAAACCAATGTTCAGTTTGGTGAAGGCGGCGCAGGCACTTTTTCCGACGGCAAATTAAACACATTGGTAAAGGACCCTTTTGGACGGCACCGAAAGGTTCTGGAGCTTTTCGTAGAATTTGGCGCCGACCCGGAAATTACCTATGTCAACAAACCGCATATCGGCACGGACGTCCTCTGCCATATTGTGGAAGCTATGCGGAATGAGATTATTGCCCTGGGCGGCGAGGTGCGTTTTGAATCCAGGCTGACAAATATTCGCACAGAAAAAGGGAAGCTTGAGGCAATTTGTGTCAATGACGAAATATGGATGGACTGTGAGTGTCTTGTTCTGGCCGTAGGTCACAGTGCGAGGGATACATTTTACATGCTTAAAAGCAGGGGACTGCCGATGACGGCAAAATCCTTCGCCATTGGACTTCGTATCGAGCATCCCCAGAAAATGATTAATCAATCCCAGTACGGGAAACCTTTTGATGATATTTTAGGAAGCGCTTCCTACAAGCTGACCCATACGGCTTCCAATGGCCGCGGCGTATATACGTTTTGTATGTGTCCCGGCGGCTACGTGGTCAATGCGTCTTCGGAAGAGGGCGGCTGTGTGGTGAACGGGATGAGTTATCACGGACGAAATTCAGAAAATGCGAACAGCGCCGTTATTGTTACAGTGACACCGGAGGATTTTCCGTCAGAGGATGTGATGGCCGGTGTGGAATTTCAGCGGTTCTGGGAACATAAAGCCTGGCTGGAAGGCCAGGGCAGGGTCCCCGTGCAGCTCTACGGCGATTTTTGCGCGGGCAGAGTTTCTGAGAGCTTTGGCGCAGTCCGGCCGGTACATAAAGGCGAAACGGTTTTTGCCGATTTGAATCAATGTTTGCCGGATTATGTCTGTGACAGTTTAAAAGAGGGAATTGAAGCCTTCGGGCAGAAAATAAAAGATTATAACCGGAAGGATGCGCTGCTTTCCGGTGTGGAAACCCGGACCTCATCGCCGATACGCATGGAACGGGATGCCGGTTTTCAATCGGAGATTCGGGGCATTTATCCGTGCGGCGAAGGCGCCGGTTATGCCGGGGGCATTACATCGGCGGCCATGGACGGCCTTCGGATTGCCGAGGCCATAAGAAGCCGATATCAACCGATAGCGGCCGGGACAGAAAAAAAGAAAAGGTAAGTGGAGGAATCATCATGTGTGACAGAGCTTCTTTGAGGCAAAAAAAACGGATTGTGGTCAAGGTCGGTTCGTCGTCCCTTGTCCATGAAGAAACCGGATTAACGGATTTATTTAAGCTGGAACAACTGGTGCGTATTTTATGTGATTTACGGAACCAGGGAAAGGAAGTTGTTCTTGTTTCCTCCGGGGCCATCGGTGCCGGGAGAAAAGTGCTTGGATTAAATGAACGCCCCTCCACATTACCCATGAAGCAGGCGTGCGCTTCGGTTGGCCAGGGAGCATTGATTGGCCTGTACCAGCGTTTATTTAATGAATATCATCAGGTCAGCTCCCAGATTCTGATGACGAAGCATACCATTATTCGGGAAAAGAGCGTGTTTAATGCCAAAAATACATTTAATCAGCTCCTGGAAATGGGAGTTATCCCAATTGTCAATGAAAACGATACCGTATCTACCGACGAGATTGAGTTCGGTGATAATGACACATTGTCGGCGGTGGTGGCCGCATTGATTGGCGCGGACCTGCTTATTTTGATGTCGGATATCGACGGTTTATATACGGATGACCCGAATAAAAATCCGGGAGCAAAATTTATCGAATGTGTTCCCAAAATTGATAAAAACCTATACAATATGGCTAAGGGCGCCGGCAGTGATTTTGGAACGGGAGGTATGGTGACCAAAATTGACGCCGCCCGGATTGCTACGGATGCCGGCTGTGATATGATTATTGCCAACGGAAAGGATTTTCATAACATTCATGATATCGTCTATGGCCAATCTGTCGGAACCTTGTTTTTGGCCCATAAAAATGAAGATTTTGATTTGAAGCGTTATATTGAGGAGGAACGGCATTGATGACGGATAAAGACATTGAACGGATTAATGAACTTTATAAAAAATCAAAGACTCCGGAAGGATTGACCCCGGAAGAAAAGAGGGAGCAGGCCGAATTGAGAGGGGCATTTCTTGCGTCGGTGCGAAATAATCTTAAAGGGCAGCTTGACACGATTAAAATTCAAAAACCGGACGGCTCCATTGTTGATTTAAAGAAAAGGCACCAGGAAAAATATGGAAACTGAGATAAAAAAACGGGAAAAGCAATCTCTGAGAAAAGAAATGAGCCGGCGGCGTAATCAGTTGACGGTTAAGGATATCCAAAGCTTTAGCGGACGTTTATTTGAGAGACTTTGCGGGCATGACATTTACCGTCGGGCTTCGGTTGTCTATTCCTATGGGAGCTTTCGAAGTGAAGTGGATACATGGAAATTTAACTGGCGGGTACTTTCCGATGGCAAAATACTGGCTTTGCCGAAGGTGATTTCCAAAGAACGGATGGAATTTTACCGGACGGATTCGATGAATCAGTTGTCCGAAGGGTATATGGGAATTTTAGAGCCGGGGCCGGAATGTGTGCCGGTGAGCGGCGAATTGCCCGAATATGGCGTGGGAATCATTCTTGTACCGGGTCTGGCCTTTGATGAAAACTTTTTCCGGCTTGGTTATGGCGGCGGTTATTATGACAGATATTTGTCCCGCCTTTGCAGGAGACAGTCCGGACAGGGCAGATGGTTTAGCTGCGGTGCGGCTTTTGACAGTCAGATGGTGAAACAGATTCCCAGGGAAGTCACGGACTATCCGCTGGATTATATTGTCACAGAGACGAGAATATTAGAAAGGATGGATGAAAAATGACATTGGAAACATTGGGAATACAGGCAAAACAGGCTGAAAGAGAATTGCTTAAATTAAATGCAACGAAAAAAAATGAATGTCTGCAGGCTGTGGCCGATGGGCTTGTCGCCGGCAGCGATGAGATTTTAAAAGCAAATAGTGAGGACGTGCGTATTGCCCGGGAAAAGGGAATGACAGAATCCCTCGTGGACCGGCTCGCATTGACTGAGCAGCGGATTGTTTCTATGGCCGAAGGGTTAACATCCTTAATTGCACTGGAAGACCCGATTGGAGAAATTCTGGAGGCAAAAATTCGTCCGAATGGCCTTGAAATCGCCAAAAAACGAGTGCCGCTGGGAGTTATCGGCATTATCTATGAGTCGCGTCCGAATGTGACGGCGGATGCTTTCGGCCTTTGTTTTAAAACAAGCAATGCGGTCATTTTAAAAGGCGGCAGCGATGCCATTCATTCGAATAAAGCGATTGTAGCTATTATCCGCCGGGTATTGGATGCCTGCAATGTAACGCCAAATGCCATCCAGCTTGTAGAGGATACAAATCGTGAAACGGCAAAGAAGCTCATGCAGATGAATCAATATCTGGACGTGCTTATTCCGCGGGGCGGCGCCGGATTGATTCGTACGGTTGTGGAAAACAGTACGGTGCCTGTGATTGAAACCGGAACGGGGAACTGTCATATTTATGTGGATGATTCTGCGGACATTGACATGGCCGTGGATATTATTGACAACGCAAAAACTCAGCGGACCGGCGTATGTAATGCATGCGAATCACTGTTAATTCATAAAGATATTGTGGAGCAGGTGCTTCCGGCCATTTGTGAACGTCTCTTCAAGAAAAATGTGGAAATCCGCGGTGATGAAAACTGCTGCCGGTTGAACGGCCGGATTGTTCCGGCTTCGGAAGAAGATTGGGGACAGGAGTATCTGGATTACATACTTTCTGCAAAAGTTGTGTCAAATATAGATGAAGCCATTGCCCACATTAATAAATACAATACGAAACATTCGGAGGCTATTATTACAAAAGATTATGAACATGCCCGGCGGTTCCTTGACGAAGTTGACGCAGCGGCTGTTTATGTCAATGCCTCTACCCGTTTTACCGACGGCTTTGAATTTGGTTTTGGAGCGGAAATCGGTATCAGTACCCAGAAGCTTCATGCCCGGGGACCGATGGGACTTAAGGAACTGACAACGACAAAATATATTATATATGGCAATGGCCAGGTACGGCCATAATATTACAGGGGGAACTATGTTGACAGAACATCTTACGGAAGCTGAACGTCAGTATTACTATATGGAACAGTGCCGCCGGTGGGTGGACGAACAAAAAGCGAAGCTTGGAAGAACTCTGACCGCTTCAGTGGTGACCTTTGGCTGTCAGATGAATGCCAGAGATTCGGAAAAACTCAGGGGTATTCTGGAAAAAATTGGCTATGAGATGACGGATTCGGAAAATGCGGATTTTGTTATTTACAACACGTGTACGGTAAGGGAAAATGCCAACCTGCGCGTCTATGGACGTCTCGGACAAATGAAGCAGATAAAAAAGAAAAATCCGTCGATGTTTATTGCTCTGTGCGGCTGTATGATGCAGGAGCCGGAAGTGGTGGAAAAGCTGAAAAAAAGTTATCGCCATGTGGATTTGATTTTCGGAACGCATAATATTTTCAAATTTGCCGAATTGATTTACCGACGGATTACAGAAAATCAAATGGTTATTGATATTTGGAAGGATACGGAACAGATTGTGGAGGACTTGCCAAATGACCGGAAGTATTCTTTTAAAACCGGTATAAATATTATGTTTGGCTGTAATAATTTCTGCAGCTATTGCATCGTACCATACGTGCGGGGACGGGAGCGGAGCCGGCAGCCGGAGGATATTATCCGGGAGATTGAAAACGCGGTGTCGGACGGCGTTGTTGAAGTGATGCTTCTTGGTCAAAATGTGAATTCTTATGGTAAAAATCTGGAAACACCGATTAGCTTTGCCGAGCTGCTCCGGCGTATCTGCCGGATTGAAGGGCTGCTTCGGGTGCGCTTTATGACTTCGCATCCAAAGGATTTGTCCGACGAACTGATTCAGGTTATGGCCGAAGAACCGAAAATATGCCGTCATTTGCATCTGCCGCTCCAGTCCGGAAGCACGAAAATTTTAAAGAAGATGAATCGTAAATATACGAAAGAGGATTATCTTGTGCTGGTGGATAAATTGCGGGCGGCCTGCCCGGATATTTCGTTGACAACGGATATTATCGTCGGATTTCCTGGAGAGACAGAAGAAGATTTCCTTGAAACGATGGATGTGGTGCGTAAAGTCGGCTATGACAGCGCGTATACCTTTATTTATTCGAAACGAACAGGTACACCGGCGGCGGTAATGGAAAATCAGGTACCCGAATCGGAAGTCAAAGACCGGTTTAACCGGCTTTTGGAGGAGGTTCAGAATATTGCGGCGCGGGTATGCAGCCGTCATGAAGGGACGATTCAGGAAGTCCTTGTGGAAGAAATCAACCGCCAGGATAAAAAACTGGTTACAGGACGTTTGAGCAACAATACGGTGGTTCATTTTGCGGGAGACGCTTCGATGATTGGCAAAATGGTTCCCGTGCGTCTGACATCCTGTAAGAATTTTTACTATATGGGTGAACCTGTAAATTTCACGAAAAATTGAATGAGCTTTCAGGTGGAATTATGAGAAATTAACAAAAATCATTTTTTTTGTAAAAATATGTTTATTTTTTCGCCGGAGTGTGCTAATCTATACACGAAGTCGAGCAAAGGTGTTCTCTATTCGTGGAGAACACCTTTTTTTACTTATAATTCAAAAAAATATAGAGGAGAGGAATTATCAATGGCAAAAAAAATTGATGTAGCAGAGATTTTTGGTTCAGACGTTTTTAATGACGCAACCATGAAAGAGAGACTCCCAAAGAAGATTTACAAAGAATTAAAACAGACAATTTCCGTAGGCGGAGAACTTGACAGTCATGTGGCTGAAGTTGTCGCCAATGCGATGAAAGACTGGGCCATCGAAAAAGGTGCCACCCATTATACCCATTGGTTTCAGCCTTTGACAGGAATCACCGCTGAAAAACATGACGCATTTATTTCCCCGACCGACGACGGCGGCGTGATTCTGGAGTTCTCAGGAAAAGAGTTAATTAAAGGCGAACCGGATGGTTCCTCTTTCCCTTCCGGCGGTCTTCGTGCAACATTTGAAGCGCGGGGTTATACAGCATGGGACTGCACGTCTCCGGCCTTTGTCCATGAGACGCCAAGCGGAAGCACAGTACTTTGCATCCCAACGATTTTCTGTTCTTATACGGGCGAGGCCCTGGATAAAAAGACGCCGTTACTTCGTTCTATGGAAGCTTTAAATGTTCAGGCTCTTCGTATTGTCCGTGCTTTTGGAGATACGGAATCTCAGAGAATTACTACAAGCGTTGGACCGGAACAGGAATATTTTCTTGTGGACAGAGATACATACAATCAGCGTGAAGATTTAATCTTTGCAGGACGTACATTGTTTGGCGCTCCGGCTCCAAAGGGACAGGAATTGGATGACCATTATTTCGGAAGTATCAAAGAGCGTGTATCTTCTTACATGAATGATTTGAATGAAGAGCTTTGGAAACTGGGTGTTACGGCAAAAACACAGCACAATGAAGTGGCTCCGGCCCAGCACGAACTGGCTCCGATTTTTAATACAACAAATATTGCCACAGACCACAACCAGTTAATTATGGAGACGATGAAAAAAGTAGCGCTTCGCCACAATCTGGTATGCCTGCTCCATGAAAAACCATTTGCAGGCATCAATGGCTCCGGTAAACACAATAACTGGTCCATGTCTACGGATACCGGCGTGAACCTTCTGGACCCGGGGACAACACCGCATCAGAATAAGCAGTTCCTTTTAATCTTATCTGCTATTTTGAAAGCGGTTGACGAATATGCCCCATTGCTTCGTGAGTCCGCGGCAAACCCTGGCAATGACCACCGCCTTGGCGCTAATGAAGCGCCTCCGGCCATTATCTCTATTTTCCTTGGCGAACAGTTGGAAGACGTATTAAACCAGCTCTGTGAAAAAGGTGAAGCAACCTCCAGTAAAGTCGGAGGAAAGTTGGATGTGGGTGTTTCCACAGTACCTTCTTTTATGAAAGATGCCACAGACCGTAACCGTACATCACCATTTGCCTTTACCGGCAATAAATTTGAATTCCGTATGGTTGGTTCCACAGCGTCTATCGCTGACCCGAATACCGTTTTAAATACCATTGTGGCCGAGACACTTCGTCAGGCGGCCGATGTATTGGAAGCTTCGGACGACCCGATTATGGCGGCGCATGACCTGACAAAACAGTGGATTAGCGAGCATATCCGTATTATTTTTAATGGCAACGGATATTCCGAAGAATGGGTTGAAGAAGCAGAACGCAGAGGACTTCCAAATATTAAAAATATGGTGGATGCTCTCGGCAGCCTGACTGAAGAATCCGCCATTGAGCTGTTTGAAAGACATAAAGTCATGACCCGTGTCGAACTGAGTTCACGTCAGGAAGTTGGTTATGAGACATATTCAAAAGCAATCAACATTGAGGCGAGAACGATGATTGATATGGCTAAAAAAGAAATTATTCCGGCAGTAATTAAGTATACGACAACGGTGGCCCAGTCCGTAGCCGCTGTCAAGGCTGTCGGCGCTGACGCCTCTGTTCAGGAAGCTTCCCTCGCAGAAATCACAAGAAATCTGGTAGCTATGAATGTTGCTCTCGAAAACCTGGAAGCAGCGACAGATAAAGCGGCGTCCATGGAAGAACCGAAGGCCCAGGCTATCGCTTACCGCGATGATGTATTTAAACGCATGGCTGAGCTTCGTGAGCCGGCGGACGCTCTGGAAATGCTCGTGGATAAATCTGTATGGCCGTTCCCGACCTACGCAGACTTACTGTTTAACGTATAATTCAAACTCCCAACATTTGATGTAACTTAAAAAAGGACCTGTATCCGGAATTCAGATACGGGTCCTTTTCATTTACATGATAATGAGGTTGTCATAATATTTTTATGGTTACCTTTTGTCGAATTCTGACGATAAATTGTGATTGACCAGAATTACATGCAAGCGTATATTTAATATATCGAAGTTCTTCAACATAATTTATATCTATTGTGTAATCGGTATTTCATTTCCCATGAGCTCTCATTCGTTCACCATTTTGTAAAGCTTTACACCTGAAAATTGATATGGTATTATAACAAATATGAAAGGATGATACAGATGACAGATTCTGAAAAATTTGACATCATATTAAATAAACTTGATAATATTGAAAACCGCACGGTAAATCTTGAAGGAAGATTCACTGGCCTGGAAGATAGATTTGCCAACCTTGAGGAAAAATTCATTGTTCTTGACGGGAAAATCACAGATTTGGACAGGCGATTTACTTGTCTTGAGGAAAAGTTCATTGTCCTTGACGGAAGATTTACGGATTTGGGCAGGCGATTTACCGGCTTTGAGGAGAAGTTCGTTGTTCTTGATGGAAAATTCATAGATTTGACGGAAAAACATGTAGGCCTTGAAGAAAATATCACAGACATAAAGAAACAGCTATCTGACCTCAAATATACGTTGGAAAATGTAACAAATAAAAACATATCTATTATTGCGGAAGCACATACGATTCTAAATCGAAAATTGGATGAAGCATTGAAAGTTGAAAACGAAAAGGAAGTACTTTTGATTCGTGTAAATATTCTTGAAAACGATATAAAAAAAGTGAAAGAACGGCTTGAAGAAACGGCGTGATTGGATGATAAAACGGGGTATAAGGACTTATCAAATGGGTTAATTCTTTATACCCTGTTTTAGTGCCATGTTCCTTTGGCAAGAATCGCATTGATAACATCTGTTGAGAGTTCATGAATTGACTTTGGTCCGGAGACCGGAGGCTCAAAATCCCGAAGTGTTTTGGACATAATAGCCGTATTGTGCCAGCTTCCCAATTTGAAACCACAGTTTTCCTGGATGCCATCCATTGAAAAACCGAGCTGATTATGAAGCGCCAGACTGGCTTCATTTGGCAGGGTAATTACGCCGTATACCGTATAATAGCCTTGAAGTGTCAATAAATCCATTAACGCAGAGTAAAGGGTGCGTCCAAGGTCCATCCCCTGGGCCTGCGGACGGAGATAAACCGATAATTCACAGCACCACTGGTAAGCTTCACGGCTCCGGTAGGTGGAAGCGTAAGCATAGCCAACAATTTTGCCGTGGTCCTTTGCTACAATCCATGGATACTGTTCCGTATAATGGTGGACGCGGTCCGAAAAGTTTTCCAGGGACGGTATGTCACATTCAAAAGTAATCGGCGTATTCTGAACATAGGGTGCATAAATTTCAAGAACTTCGGAAATATCTTCTTCCTTAATTAGTTGTAAAAGCATTGTATATCCCTTCCTGGCTTTAAATAAGTCCAGAAAAATTTCTGGTGGGTTAAAAGTGGTTTGAAAAATGGAAAACTATGGTTATAATAGCCCTTTTTTGACAAAAAATCAACAATTTTTAAAAAAAAGTGGGGAATAAAGTGGTTAAAAAGAATTTTTTTCAGATGGTGATGAATTTTATCGAAAGAGAATGGATTTTGTTGACATTATTTTGCGAAAAAGATAAGATGTTATAAGAATTTATTTATTACATAGAAACCGGAGGAGACGAATGGCACCATTAACACCTATGATGCAGCAATATGTAGAAACAAAAAAACAATACAAGGACTGCATTTTATTATATCGGTTGGGCGATTTTTACGAAATGTTTTTTGACGATGCTATCATTGCATCCAAGGCGCTGGAAATCACCCTGACAGGAAAGGACTGCGGGCAGGAAGAACGGGCTCCGATGTGCGGTATTCCGTATCATGCCCTGGACGGCTATTTAAATAAATTGATTGAGAAGGGTTACAAAGCCGCCATCTGTGAGCAGATGGAAGACCCGAAAACAGCTAAGGGCATCGTTAAACGGGAGGTCATCCGTATTGTCACACCGGGGACAAATCTGAGTATACAGTCTCTCGATGAAACGAAAAATAATTATCTGATGTGCCTTTTTTATATGGATGAATGTTTCGGAATCAGTGTTGCGGATATTTCCACCGGGGATTATTACATGACCGAAGTAGACTCAGATAAAAAGGTATTGGATGAAATTACAAAATATATGCCGGCAGAGATTGTGTACAACGATTATTTTCCAATGTGTGGTATCGATTTAGAGGATATCGGAGAAAAGATGCGTATATCGGTATCGGCTTTGGAAAGCTGGTATTCGGATGAAGCATTGTGCGTTCAGAAGTTAAAAGAGCATTTCCATGTGGCATCTTTAGAGGGGCTTGGTCTTTCGGATTATCCGACGGGAACAGTGGCCGCAGGCATGCTTTTGCAATATTTATATGAAACACAGAAAAATGCGCTTCCCCAGATGACGAAAATTACGCCTTATCATACGGAACGGTTTATGGTTCTGGATACGGCCACCCGCAGAAACCTTGAACTTTTAGAAACACTTCGTGAAAAGCAGAAGCGGGGGTCTCTTCTTTGGGTTTTAGATAAAACAAAAACAGCTATGGGCGCCCGTTTTTTAAGAAACTGCATTGAACAGCCCTTTGTACAGAAGGAACTCATTGAACGCCGCCTGGAAAGTCTTGAAGAATTAAACGACGATGTCATTACCCGGGATGAAATCCGGGAATATTTGAATGTCATCTATGATTTGGAACGGCTGATGAGTAAAATTAGTTATAAATCGGCTAACCCGAGAGATTTGATTTCTTTTAAAACTTCTCTGTCTATGATTCCTCCGATTAAATACCTGCTTCGGCATATGAAAACCGACGATTTGAAGGAAATTTATGAAAATCTGGATAGTCTTGAAGATATCACAAAATTAATTGACACTGCAATCGAAGAAGAACCGCCGATTTCTATTAAAGAAGGCGGCATTATCAAAACCGGATATAATGAAACCGTAGATAAATACCGGAACGCAAAAACGGAGGGAAAGCAATGGCTGGCCCAAATGGAGCAGAGTGAACGGGAGAAAACCGGAATTAAAAATCTGCGGATTAAATTTAACAAAGTATTCGGTTATTATCTGGAGGTCACAAATTCCTATAAAGAACTGGTTCCTGAGGATTGGATGCGGAAACAGACGATGGCCAATGCGGAACGTTATATCACGCCGGAACTGAAAGAACTGGAGGATATGATTCTCGGAGCGGAAGAAAAACTCTTTTCTCTGGAATATGATTTGTTCGCCATGATTCGCGACCAGATTGGCGGTGAAGTCAAACGGATTCAGCAGACGGCCAAAGCGCTGGCGAAAATGGATGTGTACGCATCGCTGGCCTATGTGGCTGAACGCAACCACTATGTACGGCCCAAAATTAACGAAAAAGGCGTTATAGATATTAAAGACGGACGGCATCCGGTGGTAGAACAGATGATTTCGAATGACGCCTTTGTCCCGAATGATACCTTTTTAAATGACGGCGATTGCCGCGTATCTATCATTACCGGTCCGAATATGGCCGGAAAATCGACCTATATGCGTCAGGCGGCCCTTATTGTACTGATGGCTCAGATGGGGTCTTTTGTGCCGGCTTCCAGCGCCGACATTGGTATTGTGGACCGGATTTTTACCCGTGTAGGGGCTTCCGATGATTTGGCCAGCGGTCAAAGCACCTTTATGGTGGAAATGAACGAGGTGGCGAATATTCTGCGGAACGCAACGAAAAACAGTCTGTTGATTTTGGATGAAATCGGCCGTGGGACGTCGACCTTCGACGGTTTAAGTATCGCCTGGGCCGTTGTAGAACATATCAGCGACAAGAAAAAGCTGGGGGCAAAAACGCTTTTTGCGACCCATTACCATGAATTGACGGAGCTGGAAGGACGGCTCCCGGGAGTGAATAATTACTGTATCGCTGTCAAAGAACAGGGCGATGATATTATTTTCCTGCGTAAAATTATTCAGGGCGGCGCGGATAAAAGCTATGGAATCCAGGTGGCGAAGCTGGCGGGAATTCCGACTTCTGTCACAGACAGGGCAAAAGAGATTGTCCTTCAATTGATTGATGCGGATATTGCGTCAAAGGCCAGAGAAATTGCCAATGAGGAGGCAAAATACCTTGAAACTTCGGAAGAAGCTTTGGTAAAGGAGGGCAGCGAAAAAGCTGTTTTGCCGGATGATTTGGTAATTGCGCAGATAGCGGCTTTAGATTTGGGGCGTTTGACACCCCTTGAAGCAATTAATCTTTTATATCAGTATCAGGATGAGATAAAGAAACGGTGATAAAATGGGGAAAATACAGGTATTAGACGGAGAGACCATTAACAAAATAGCCGCCGGGGAGGTCGTAGAGCGGCCGTCCTCCGTTGTTAAAGAGCTGGTGGAAAATGCCATTGATGCCGGGGCTACGGCGGTGACGGTGGAGATTCAGGACGGCGGTACATCTCTGATTCGCATTACGGATAATGGCAGCGGTATGGAAAAAGAGGATATTGCTATGGCCTTTTTGCGCCATTCCACAAGTAAAATCCGAAGCTCGGAGGATTTACAGACTATCCGTTCTCTTGGATTTCGCGGTGAAGCGCTTTCAAGTATTTCGGCGGTGGCCCAGGTAGAGCTGCTGACAAAAACAGCGCATGCCATGACCGGATGCCGTTACCGGATTGACGGCGGCCTGGAAAAATCCATGGAAGATATCGGGTGTCCCGACGGCACAACCTTTATTGTACGTCAATTATTTTATAATACACCGGCCCGCAGAAAGTTTTTAAAATCCAATATGACAGAAGCGGGGTATATTAACGATTTGATGGCGCGGCTGGCCATGTCCCATCCCGAGGTGTCCTTCAAGTTTATCAATAATCGGCAGAACAAACTCCATACATCGGGAAACGGACGGCTGAAGGATATTCTTTATCATATATATGGAAAGGATATCTCTTCAAACCTTTTACCCGTGGATGCAGAGCAGGACGGTATCCATATGACCGGATTTATCGCTAAACCGATTATCTGCCGCGGCAATCGTTCTTATGAAAATTATTTTATTAATGGAAGATATATAAAAAGCCCTGTTGTTACACAGGCCATCGAGGATGCATATAAGACGTTTACAATGGTTCATAAATTTCCTTTTGCGGTTCTGCATTTTGCATTGGATACGGCGGAACTGGATGTCAACGTCCATCCCACAAAAATGGAAGTGCGGTTCAGTCATGGACCGGAATTGTACCGTTTTGTCTATGAGACGCTGCGCAATATTCTTTTTGGAAGAGAACTGATTCCGGAAATCAAGCCGTCAGAACCTAAAAAGACAGCCCGGCCGCAGCAGCCGACCGAACAGCCAAAAACAAATCCGCTGCCGCAGGCGACCGTCCATACGCAGGCAGGCGCCATATCAAAGGAACCGACGGAACAAAAAGTAATGCGGCAGGAACAACCGGTAAAGAAAGACATCATTTTTCCGGAAATTAAGAAGAAAAAAGAAAAACTTCCGGAACCCTTTGAGAAAAAACGTCTGGAGGCCATGCGGGCGGCCGTAGTCGAAGAAAAACCGCAGCAGTATGAATTGTTTGAAACCGGACTATTGACAAAAGAAGCCCGGATACAGCATAAATTAATTGGACAGGTTTTTGAAACCTATTGGATTGTAGAGTATGACGGAAAACTCTTTATTATTGACCAGCATGCGGCCCACGAAAAGGTACTCTATGAAAAACTGATGAAACGTTTTAAGGAAAGCCGGCCAATGATTCAAATGCTTCAACCGCCAATTATATTGACATTATCCATGACGGAAGTGGACTTGCTGAATCAATATATGGATGATTTCCGGCAGATGGGTTTCGAATTTGAATCCTTCGGCGGCAAGGAATATGCGCTGAGGGGCGTACCTTCGGATTTGTATGGATTTACCGGCAAAGAAATGATTACCGAGCTTCTGGATGAATTGGCCGGTGAAGCCCCGAGGATACGGACGGATATTATCGGCGACCGGATTGCAACGATGGCGTGCAAAGCGGCCGTCAAAGGAAATATGCGTATTTCTGCCAAAGAAGCGGACGCTTTGATTGAAGAACTGTTACAGGCAGAAAATCCTTATACCTGTCCCCACGGAAGACCGACGATTATTTCTATGACAAAAACCGAACTTGAAAAGCGGTTTAAACGTATTGTATAACAAACGGGGTGTATTTAATGAGACCTTTGCTCATATTGACCGGGCCGACAGCGGTGGGAAAGACCGAATTGTCTATAGCCCTGGCAAAATCCATCGGCGGGGAGATTATCTCTGCCGATTCAATGCAGGTTTATAAATTCATGGATATTGGGACGGCAAAAATCCGTCCGGAAGAGATGCAGGGCGTTCCCCACCATTTGATTGATATACTTGAGCCGGATGTGGCTTTTAATGTGGCTATGTTTAAAGAACTGGCAAAAACGGCAGTGGAAGAAATTTATCGGCGGAAACATATTCCGATTGTTGTCGGAGGTACCGGATTTTATATTCAGGCGCTGCTTTATGATATTGATTTTTCGGAGGAAACTTCGGACACTTCCATACGCAGAGAACTGGAGGCGCTGGCGGCCGAAAGGGGAGCCGAATATCTCCATGAGATGCTTCAAAAAGTGGATTCGGAGTCGGCCGGGCAAATTCATGCCAACAACGTGAAGCGTGTTATCCGGGCTTTGGAATATTATCGGATGCACGGGGAAAAAATTTCAGTGCATAATGCGCAGGAACGTCAAAAGAAATCGCCTTATGATTTTCTCTATTTCGTTCTTACCCATGACCGGGAAATTCTATATGACCGGATTGAAAAACGGATTGATAAAATGCTTGAGGAAGGTCTGATTTCAGAGGTGGACAATCTTCTGAAAAAGGGGTATGATAGTTCTTTAGTTTCTATGCAGGGACTCGGTTATAAGGAACTGATTCCCTACTTGAAGGGTAAATGTTCTCTGGAAGAAGCCGTCTATATTTTAAAGCGGGATACCAGGCATTTTGCAAAGCGGCAGCTCACATGGTTTCGCAGGGAACGGGACGTGCGGTGGCTGGATAAAAGCCGGGTGTCCTCCGAAGACGAAATACTGAAAGAAATTTTAAATACGATAAATAAGGAATGGAGTATGTTAAAATGAGAGATATGTACAAAGCTGCCGGGATTATGCCGGAGGTTTATGATTTTTGTAATCATATCGAAAAAAGCCTGGAGGAAAGGTTTAAAGCCATTGATGCGGTGGCAGAATATAATCAATTGAAGGTTGTTATGGCGATGCAGGATAATAAAGTCAGCGAGGCCCATTTTCAGCCGTCGTCCGGATATGGCTATGATGACCTTGGAAGAGATACTCTTGAGAAGGTTTACGCCCATATTTTCCACACGGAGGATGCCCTTGTGCGTCCCCATATCACCTGCGGCACCCATGCGCTCACGATTGCATTGTCCGGCAATTTACGGCCGGGAGACGAACTGCTTTCTCCTGTGGGAAAACCCTATGACACATTGGAAGGCGTTATCGGCATCCGGCCCCAGACCGGTTCTTTGGCTGAGTACGGCGTGACCTACCGTCAGGTCGATTTACTTCCTGATGGGGATTTTGATTTTGAAAATATTCGCAGGGCTATCAATGAGCGGACACGGCTGGTGACAATTCAAAGGTCTAAGGGCTATCAGACCCGGCCGACCCTGTCCGTCGCCAGAATCGGCGAGCTGATTCGGTTTGTAAAATCCATTAAGCCCGACGTCATATGTATGGTGGACAACTGTTATGGAGAATTTGTCGAAAAAATTGAGCCGACGGACGTGGGTGCAGATATGTGTGTGGGCTCTCTTATTAAAAATCCGGGCGGCGGCCTGGCGCCAATCGGCGGATATATTGTTGGTAAAAAAGAATGTGTGGAGCGGGCGGCTTACCGGCTGACAGCTCCGGGTCTTGGAAAAGAGCTTGGGGCCAGCCTTGGTGTCAATCGTTCTTTCTATCAGGGCTTATTCCTGGCTCCCCAGGTTGTGGCCGGGGCTTTAAAAGGCGCTGTTTTTGCGGCAAATATATATGAGAGACTTGGCTTCGGGGTTGTTCCGAATGGAACGGAGTCACGCCATGATATTATTCAGGCGGTTGTTCTTGGCTCGCCGGAGGGCGTAATTAAATTCTGTAAGGGTATTCAGGCCGCAGCCCCGGTGGACAGCTTTGTTGACCCGGAACCCTGGGCTATGCCGGGCTATGACTGTGATGTCATTATGGCGGCCGGAGCCTTTGTCCAGGGCTCGTCCATTGAGCTTAGCGCAGACGCTCCAATCAAACCTCCATATGCGGTTTACTTTCAGGGAGGTATTACCTGGTATCATTCAAAATATGGAATTATGATGTCCTTAGAGAAGCTTGTGGAGAGCGGTATCGTGGACAAATCACAAATTATTCATAGATTTTAAGTATACAAGGTACACGATTTATGGTAGTATAAATGAGTGTACCTGTTTATTTTTATGTAAAGCAATCGCCTGAATTTTACATGAAAGGTGATGCGAATGCAAGTGAAAAAACCATTAATCTGCGAGATGTCCGAACAGGAGCGTCCAAGAGAAAAATTTGAACGCTTTGGCGCAGACAAATTATCGGATGCGGAACTGCTGGCGTTAATCCTCCGTACAGGCAGCCGGGATACGAGTGCGGTGGCTTTGGCCGAAAAAGTGCTGAATCTCAATCTTCCCGGCACAGGACTGGAAAAGCTTTATCATTTATCGCAAAAAGATTTAATGAAAATCCGCGGAGTCGGAAAGGTAAAATCCGGTCAGATTCTTGCCTTGCGTGAGCTTTCCATACGGCTTTCCAAGCTGAAATCGCAGCCCCGGTTGTCTTTTTGTTCTCCGGCCTCTATTGCCAGATATTACATGGCCCAATTTTGTTCTTACCGTCAGGAGCATTTGATGATGATGCTGTTTGACTGTAAAAATCATCTGTTGGGAGAGCGTCTGATTTCAAAAGGAACGGTGAATGCTTCTATGGCAGAACCCAGAGACATTTTTGGTGAAGCCCTGGGCGCGGGGGCATCCGGAATTATATTGATACATAATCATCCGAGCGGCGATACGACGCCGAGTCCGGCGGATTTGGCCGTAACCCGGCGGATTTTTGAGGCGGGAGAGCTGCTTGGTATCCATCTGCTGGACCATATTATTGTGGCCGGCGGCAACTATCGAAGTTTAAAGGCGGAAGGATTGATAAATTCTTCGGCATTGTGAAAGGAGAATCCTATGGCTGTACAGAAATATGGTCTGGATTTAGGAACAGGAACGATAAAAATTTATAAAGATGGCCAGGGAATGGTGTTAAAAGAAAAAAATATGATTGCCATTCGAAAAAAAACAGAGATGGTGGCTTTTGGCGATGAAGCATATGCGATGTATGAACGCTGTCCGGAAAATATACGGGTTTACGGACCTGTAAAAAACGGTGTGATTGCGGGAATTCATGACATGAAGATTTTACTGGATTTATTTTTGAGAAAAGTTAAATGTGCCAACGGTTTCATTCGGAGCAATGAGTTTTACTTTGCCGTGCCATGTGATATTACCGAAGTTGAAAAGCGCGCTTTTTTTGATTTGGCCATGAGTTCCGAATTTAAGACAAAAGACCTTTATATTGTGGAAAAGCCGGTGGCGACGGCTCTTGGAGAGAGTGTGGATATTCTTCACAGTCCCGGAGTGATGGTCATTGATTTCGGGGCGGACACCGTGGAGATTTCCGTGCTGGCTCTTGGCGGTATTGTTACCAGCCGTCTTTTGAAAATCGGCGGCAATGCTATGAACGAAGCCATATGCGAGGCCGTAAAGGAAAAGTACAACCTTTTAATCGGTATGAAAACGGCGGAAAGCCTGAAACTGGAACTCGGTTCCGCATTAAATACAGTAAATTCTTTTAAAAAAGTTCTTGGACGGGATTTGATTTCCGGCCTCCCGGCCGAGGTGAAGGTGGATTCCAGAGTTGTCTGTCAGCCTATTCAGGAACTTTTGAACCAGGTTGTCCGTACAGCCAAAGGACTTTTTGAACATACGCCTCCGGAGGTATTACGCTCCATTCTCAATCTGGGCATCATTATTACCGGAGAGGGGAGCCGACTTACAAATCTGGAAATGTATCTTGAAAGAGCATTGGACGTCCCTGTGATTATGTCAGAGATTCCCGACCAAAGTGTGATTCAGGGACTTGGCGTTCTTATGTCTGACGAAAAGCTTCGTCCACTGGCTTTTTCTGTTAAAGAAGCAATATTTAGTTAAAGAAGGTTAAACCTATGAACAAAAACAAAAGAAAACAGATGAAGCCGAGATATGTGCTGTGGCTCATCATCGTTCTTTGTCTGCTTTTTATTGGTGTGAGCTTAAAAAATAATGGAGAGAAACTGAATATCCAGAATGGCATCAGTTCTCTGATTCTTCCTATGGAGAAGGGCCTAAACAGTATAGGAGAATGGATTGGAGAGCAGAAAGAACACAGCCGTTCCGTCAACGACCTTCTGGCGGAAAATGAAGCATTAAAACAGCAGATTGAACAATTAAATACCAAAATTTCGTCCATGGAAAATAATCTGTCCGAATTGGATTCCCTCCGTGGCTTATTGAAAATGAAGGAAGTATACCCGGACTATGATATGGTCGGTGCCCGGATTATCAGCAAGGACGCGGGAAACTGGTACAATAATTTTATCATCGACAAAGGAAGCAACGACGGCATAAAAAAAGATATGAATGTCATTTACGATAATGGGCTGGTGGGAATTGTTTCCGACGTATCTGCAAATAATGCAACTGTACGTGCGATTATTGATGATACGAGCAGTGTCAGCGGCATGCTGTCGAAATCTACGGAGTTATGTATTGTCAACGGTGATTTGAAGCTTTACCAGGACGGACTTCTGGATGTTGAAATGATTTCCAAGGATGCCCAGATTGCGGCGGGGGACGAGGTTGTCACCTCCTATATCAGTGATAAATATTTGCCCGGCCTGGTCATTGGCTATATCAGCGATGTGTCTATGGACAGTTCAAACCTGTCTCAAAACGCACGGATTACGCCGAAAGTCAGTTTTGACAATATTACAAACGTGATGGTCATTACTCAGTTGAAAGCGGATTTGGTGGCTTCAGAGGATGAAGAGGAGGAATCTTAATGCGGCGTCTGATATTTTATATTGTCATGATTTTTGTCATTTATTTTTTTCAGACCGGCGTATTTACACATTTGGCTCTGGGCGGCATTGTGCCGAATCTTTTTGTTATCTGTACCGTATCCATCGGAATGATTCGCGGAAAAAAGGAAGGATGTCTGATTGGCTTTTTCTGCGGCATATTGATGGACGCCCTGTTTGGCGTTTACTTTGGGATGTATGCGCTGGTACTTTCTGTCATTGGATATCTGGCTGGCTATGTTCAGCAGATTTTTTATGAGGAAGATATGACGCTTCCTATTATTATCATCGGTATCGCCGATTTGCTTTATGGGATTGCCATATACCTGCTTGGCTTCCTGACACGGGGGCGCATGGACTTTTTATTTTACTTCGGAAGAATTATTCTTCCAGAAACAATTTACACGTTAATTTTAGCCGTTTTTGTATATAGTCTGATTGGCTGGATTAATAAGAAGATTGAAATTAAAGGAAGTGAGAAACGTATTGATTAAAAAGATATTGAATGTCATTTCAGACCTGACCAAATCACGAATCTTTGTAATCGGCGCTTTTTTCACCTTTCTTTTTGTATTGCTGATTCACAGAGTTTTTGTGCTGCAGGTTATTGAGGGTGAAAGCTATTTGGAAAGCTTTACATACCGCATACAAAAAGAAACGGAGCTGCCAAGCTCCAGAGGAACGATTTATGACCGTAATGGGAAGGTGCTGGCTTATAACCGGCTGGCAAACGCAATTACTATTGAGGACAGTTCCCTGCTTGAGACAAATGCGGAGAAAAATGAAATGATTTCCCGCCTGATAGAGTTGATTGAAGGCTCGGGCTATGAAGCCGTTTATAATATTCCGATACGTCTTTATGATGACGGAACTATGGAATTTACATCCAGCGGTAATTCGAGACTTCGTTTTGTGCGGAACGTCTACGGCAAAGATTCGATTGACCAGCTTTCGGAAGAACAGAAAAATGTTACAGTTGAAGAACTGTTTGATTATATGTGTCACGGTGATGACTCGACGTCCATGTTTGGCATCGATGACAGCTATTCCACGGAAGAGGCTTTAAAAATTGCCGCCATCCGTTATGAGCTTTATATGAAACGCTATGAGCAGTATTTATCCGTGACTGTGACCTCGGACGTCAGTGATACTCTGGTGGCTAAAATCAAGGAAAATACGGCAGAATTGCCGGGAGTTACCATTGAGCAGGATTATGTGCGTCAATATGAGGACAGCAAATATTTCTCAAATATTACCGGCTATTGCGGTGAAATTTCCGAGGATGAACTGGAAGCCTACCGGCTGGCCGGAAATGACAGCTACGCCTCCGGAGATATTGTCGGAAAGACCGGACTTGAAAAATCCTTTGAGGATGAACTTCATGGCGAAAAAGGTTCTCAGACCGTCTATGTGGACAGTCTTGGAAGTATTATCGAAGTTGCTGAACGGGTTGAATCTTCTCCGGGAAATAATTTATATTTAACCATCGATAAGGATTATCAGATTCAGGCGTATAATCTGCTGGAGGAAGAAATTGCCGGAATCCTTCTTCAGAAGCTGTCCAGCAGCGGTGAAGGACGCATCGACGTCAGCGAGGTATATGCCGCACTCATCAAAAACGGTATTATTGATTTGGACAGAATGGGAGATAAAGGCGCTTCGGATTTGGAAAAATCCATATACGCCATCTATGAATCTCAGGAAAGCAGCCGTTTTGACGTCATCCGTCATCTTTTAGATGGAACAAATATGAACTCTTATAACGGATGTTCCGAAGAAGAACGGGAATATATTGAGCTTATCGAAAATATAATTACTAATAATGGTATTTTGGATACTTCAAAGTTATCCTCCGACGATGAAATCAGCCAGCTTTGGACAACAGGAAATACGAGCCTTTATGAATATCTGCATTATGCCATCGGCAAAGGCGCTGTTTCCGTATCCGCATTGGATATTTCGGATACTTTTCTTGATTCCAATGAAATCTATGCGGCGCTGACCGAATTTATACTTCTTGAACTGGAGGATAACAGCAGTTTTGCAAAGATTGTTTATTGCGCCATGCTCAGTCAGGGCATGATTGACGGCCGCCAGGTATGTGAACTGCTTTATGAGCAGGGGGTCTTTGAAAAGGATGAAGATTATGATAATCTGGTCAACAATGTAACCGACCCATACACCTTTGTTTACAACAAAATTAAAAATCTGGAAATTACCCCGGATATGCTGGCCCTCGACCCGTGTTCAGGTTCCCTTGTGGCAACCGACCCGAAAACGGGGGAGGTTTTGGCTCTTGTATCTTATCCGAGTTATGATGCGAACCGGATTGGAGACAGCGATTATTTTGTTTCTTTGCTCGAAAATGAATCATTGCCGTTATATAATCGGGCGACCATGCAGAAAACAGCGCCGGGTTCCACATTTAAAATGATTACGGCGGCGGCCGGCCTGGAAGAAGGCGTCATCGATACAGACACCTATATTACCGACTTGATTGTGTTTGATAAGGTACAGCCTACAGCGAGCTGTTGGTCTACACAGGTGAGCCATGGTTCCATCGAGGTGACGGACGCAATTAAGGAGTCCTGTAATTATTTCTTTTATGAAGTCGGATTCCGTCTGGGACTTGATTCCAACGGTTATTATAATTCGGAGTACGGTATTCAGAGACTCAGAAAATATATGGCATTATTTGGATTGGACCGAACCTCCGGTATTGAACTGGAAGAGTCCGAACCGACGATGTCTGATATGGACCCGGTACTCTCAGCCATCGGACAGGCCCGAAACAGTTATACCCCGTCGCAATTGGCACGCTATATTACAACGGTGGCCAGCAAAGGGGATTTATATAATTTATCCATTTTAGATAAACTGACTGATTCAAATGAACAGTTGCTTGAAGATTACGCGCCGGAGATTATCGACCATGTTGATTTTAAAGAATCCACGTGGGATTCGATTTTCTACGGAATGTATAAAGTTATCGGAAACTCTTCCTTCCTTTCTGTATTCTCAGATTTGGATGTGGAGGTCGCCGGTAAATCAGGTACCGCCCAGGAAAATGCCCTGAGACCGGACCATGGCTTATTTGTATGTTTTGCGCCTTATGATAATCCGGAGATTACGGTAACCGTTGTTTTACCTTATGGTTACGGTTCTTACAATTCGGGAAGCGTCGCAAAAAATATGCTTGCCTATGTATTTCATCAGACAGAAGCAACCGACGGTAAACGGCAGGCGGCCAATGTGGACGGAAGCACCGTTTCAGACTAAGCGAAAAATACCAATGATAATCTGAATATAAAGGATGCCCCGAAGGGCATGAAAGGAATTTCATTGGAGGGAATCGATATGAGCGAAGTCATCGTTGTCACATCAGGAAAAGGCGGTGTCGGAAAAACCACATCGACAGCAAACATAGGAATGGGACTGGCCCAGATGGATAAACGGGTGGTTATGATTGATACGGATATCGGACTGCGGAATCTGGATGTCATTCTCGGACTGGAAAACCGGATTATTTATAATCTGGTGGATGTTATTGAGGGAACATGCCGTCTGAAACAGGCGTTAATCCGGGACAAGCGGTATCCGGGATTATATCTGCTGCCGTCGGCCCAGACCCGGGATAAAAGCAGCGTATCTCCGGAACAGATGAAAAAACTGGTAGAACAGATGCGGGAAGATTTTGACTATATTATACTGGATTGTCCGGCGGGCATTGAACAGGGATTCCAGAATGCGGTGGCCGGTGCGGACAGGGCGTTGATTGTAACCACGCCGGAGGTGGCCGCCATCCGCGATGCGGACCGGATTATCGGGCTTTTGGAATCACAGCAAATCGGACGCATGGATTTAATCGTCAATCGACTGCGCTTTGATATGATTCGCAGCGGCGAGATGATGTCTCTGGAGGATATTATGGATATCCTTTCCGTCCATTTGATTGGCGCCGTGCCCGACGATGAAAATGTGGTCGTTTCCACAAATCAGGGAGAACCTCTGGTCGGAAGGCATACTATGGCCGGACAGGCCTATGCCAATATCTGTCTCAGACTGACCGGACAGGAAGTCCCTCTGCTGGCAGAACGTTATCAGGATGGCTGGTTTCGTCGTTTGACGCGATTCCTCGTGAGGGGGTAGGTGAGGCTTTATGAAATGGTTGTCTGGACTGGGACGGAGGAAAAAAAGAGGTTCCGGTGCCATCGCCAAACAGCGTTTAAAAACCCTGCTCATTTCGGACAGGGCCGACTGTTCTGCTGATTTAATTAATGGTATAAAAGGTGACATCGGACTGACACTTTCGAAATACATGGAAGTGGATGTAGAACATATGGAGGTCAATATTCTTCAAAGCGAAGCGGCGATGCGCGGTGATGGCTCAATGATGCTTGTCGCCCGGATACCTTTTAGAGAAATAAACAAGGTGATTTGTTAATGAACTTATATGAGGATAAATTTCGTTTTTTAAACTACAATTTAAAAAAATACAATTGGCGTCTGCTGCTGCTCGTTATTGCGGCAACAGTACTTGGCCTTTTCGTCATTGAAAGTGCGGCGGATGGTTACGCCAAAAAACAGCTTTTAGGTATGCTTGTCGGTCTGGCCGGCTTGATTATTGTCTCATTCATAGACTATAATTTTATTTTGAAGTTCCAATGGCCAATTTATTTCTTTGCCGTAGTCATGCTTGGGGCGGTTTTACTCTTTGGAGTGAATGTCAACGGCGCCAAACGGTGGTTTTCACTGGGCTCCTTCGGTACTTTACAGCCAAGTGAGTTCGCCAAAATTATGATGATTGTTGTTTTGGCCCGGCTGATTACAGACCACCGGGACCAAATCAGTCAATTGAAAACTTTGATTATGCTTGGTATTATATATATAGTTCCGGTGTTTTTGATTTACAGAGAACCAAACATGTCAACGACATTGGTGTTTTTGTTTATTTTTGTCATGATGATTTTCTGTGGAGGGTTAAGCTATAAATTTATCGGAAAAGTTTTGGTGTTCACGGTTCCGATTGTCGGCTTTTTGACCTGGTATATCCAGCAGCCTTTCCAGATTCTTCTTCATGGCTATCAGTTGGACCGTATTCTGGCCTTTTTAAATCCTTCCGAATACCAGCAAACAACTGCAAACCAGCAGTATAACTCCGTTATGGCGATTGGTTCAGGAATGATTACGGGGAAGGGCCTGAATAATAATACGATTACATCGGTAAAGGGCGGTAATTTTATATCCGAACAGCAAACAGACTTTATATTTTCTGTTATCGGCGAAGAGCTTGGGTTTATTGGAAGCTGTATCACTATTTTGTTATTGGCGCTCATTGTGTATGAGTGTTTGAAGGTTGCAAAAAATGCTTCAAATATGAGTGGGCGTCTGATAGCCTGCGGTGTGGCATCGATGATTGCTTTTCATTCCTTTGTCAATATCGGCGTGGCAACAAACCTGCTTCCAAACACGGGGCTGCCGTTACCCTTTATCAGTTACGGCTTAAGTGCGCTGCTGGCGAATATGGTCGGTATCGGGCTTGTTATTAATATTGATTTGCAGAAAGGCAGGAGGTAGGCAAGATGAATATTGGATTCGTTGCAAATGAAAGCAAGAAAAAATTAATGCAGAATTTCTGTATTGCGTATCGTGCAATATTGGCAAAGCATGAACTTTTTGCTACGGGAACTACCGGCCGGTTGATTGAAGAAGTGACCAATCTGACCGTACACAAATATTTAGCGGGGACCCTGGGCGGAGAGCAGCAAATGGGGGCACAGATAGAGAATAACGATATTGATTTAGTCATATTCATGCGGGACCCGGCGCAGACATCCGGTATGACCGACGTACATACCCTTGTCCGGCTTTGTGATGACCATAATATTCCATTGGCTACCAATCTGGCTACCGCAGAGCTTCTTATTAAAGCGCTGAAACGCGGAGATTTGGATTGGCGCGAATTTTACAAATGATTTGAGAACAGGATGATATAACGATGAAAAAATTGAAAATGGGAGCAGTCTGCCTTATGACGGCCGGGCTGCTGACCGGCTGCTCCGGTTCGACGGACTTGATTAAGTCTTATACCGACACGGCATTGAACAGCAAAAGCCTGATTATCAATACGACCAGTGACGACGATTATGATTTCTTTGCCGAACATCTGGCCGTTTTCCCGAAAAATACGAATTCGGTCAGTGTTGACGAAACCGCAGAAACCGATGCGGCGGAAACTGATGAAACCGAATCCAAGTCCTTCACAAAAAACGAAAGCGGCGAAACAGAAACCGATGAAACTGAGAAAACCACGGAGAATGTCATCATCGATGAAGATATTGACGCTAAGACAGGTCTGGTGGCCGGCGTGGATACCCTCAGCAACGTCTATGGAAAAAATGTATACGACAGGGTTTATCCGGCCAGCGTCACAAAGATAATGACAGCGCTGATTACTATGGAAAAAGCAAATTTTAATGACACGGTTACTTTCACAGAGGACATGATTGTCGATGATTATGGGGCGAAACTCTGCGGCTTTGAAGTCGGGGACGAGCTGACCGTTGAACAGCTTTTCCAGGGATTGATGATTTACAGCGGCAATGACGCGGCAAACGCCCTGGCGATTCATATTGCCGGCAGTATTGAAGCCTTTGCCGACATGATGAATCAGAAAGCAAAAGAACTTGGCTGTGTGGATACCCATTTTGTCAATCCAAGCGGCCTTCACGATAACGAACATTATACAAGCGCCTACGACTTGTATCTGATATTCGACCGCTGCCTGGATTTTGATGTTTTTCAGGAGACTATCCGTCAGAATCAGGTAAGTATTACCTATAAGGATGCCGGTGGCAATCCGGTGGATGCGGTATATAATACAACAAATCAATACTTTCTGGATGCCTATGACTACCCGGAAAATGTCCGGGTGCTGGGCGGAAAAACGGGGACAACCGACGAGGCCGGATGCTGTCTGATTCTCTACGAGACAGACAGCAAGGGACAGGGGTATATTTCTGTTATTCTCGGGGCTTCAACAAGCGATGAGTTGTATTCGGAAATGAATATCCTATTGAATAAAATTCCTAAATAGAGATTGAATTTTCAGTCAGCTTATACTATAATAAGGATAAGCTTATTACACGAATAAGACGAGGGCATATAGAGGAGGAGAACAAAATGATACAGATTATTTCAGGTGTAAAAGGTAAGGGCAAGACAAAATACTTAATCCAGAAAGCTAATGAGGAAGTTAAAGTCGCAAATGGTAATGTGGTTTATCTGGATAAAAACAACAAACATATGTATGAATTGAGCAATAAGATTCGATTGATTAACCTGAGCGAATATCCACTGGATACATATGATGCATTCTTAGGTTTCATCTGTGGTCTGATTTCTCAGGACCATGATTTGGAGGCTATGTATCTGGACAGCTTTTTAACAATTTCTTCCGTATCGGATGAATATATTGGCTTTGTTCTTTCCAAATTGAAAGATATTTCTTCCAGATTCAATATCAATTTTGTTATCAGTATTTCTGTAGACGCTGAACATTTACCGGATGATTTTAAAGACGATATCATTATTTCTTTATAAAAAGGTCAAAGGGACTCCCAAGCAAAGGCTTTGAGTCCCTTTTTTTCTGCCGCAGATTCTTCTATTCGGTTTTTAATTTCCAGAAAAGTACAAGTGAATAAATTCCGGAAATGCCGACAACTGCAAAAATAATCCGGGTAATCATGGACATATTTCCGAAAATGACAGAAATAAGGTCCAGATTGAAGAAACCGACCAGTCCCCAGTTAATGGCACCGATAATGATTAAGATTAGACAAACGACATCCAACCAGTTTCGTTCCATAAAATTCCACCTCCTATTATCTTTCTTTAGTATTTACGAATTTTTTGTGAAATATACCACAAAAAGTAATTTAGACTTTAAATCTTGTCCAAAAACATATATAATAATAAGATATGGGCGAAGATTACTTATACTATAAATATTCAGATTATTTAAAAAAACATTATCATTCCAGGGTTTATAAGCTTCCGGTCAATCTTCCCGTGACTTGTCCGAACCGGTCCGATGGACAGGGATGCACCTTTTGTGCGGAAGTTGGCACGGGATTTGAGGCCATGTCCCCGGACATTTCCGTAACCGGTCAACTGCTGAAAACACAGGAATATATTCGCAGGCGTTATAAGGCTCAAAGGTTTATTGCTTACTTTCAGAATTATACAAATACCTATTTGCCTCTGAGACAACTGGCCGCTTACATGGAGGAGGCTGCCGAAGTGCCGGAAATTGTGGAAATCGCCATATCTACCCGGCCGGATTGTATTCGTGAAGATTACCTGGACATGATGTCGGCTTTTTCAGAAAAACATGGGATTTCTGTGTGCATTGAGCTTGGCCTTCAAACAGCAAACTATCATACGCTGAGAAGTATCCGCCGGGGACATGGCCTGGCGGAATATCTGGATGCCGCTTTGAGGATTAAACGAAGAAATTTTCTCTTGTGTACCCATGTTATTTTAAATCTTCCCGGGGATACGACGGAGGATGTTATCGAAACGGGCAAGATTCTTTCGGTGATGGGAAACGACCTGGTGAAAATTCATTCTCTGTATATTGCAAAGGGAACGGAGATGGCCCGGCTTTATGAAGCCGGCCAGTTAGACATATGTTCAAAAGAGGAATATTTTCTGCGATTACAGTCGTTTTTGGAATACCTTTCTCCGGAAATTGCCGTGGAACGTCTTTTTAGCCGTATTCCGGAAGCAAATGCCCTGTTTTCAAACTGGCAGACAAGCTGGTGGAAGCTGCAGGATGAATTTGTCGCACATATGCAGACCGAAAAAAGCTTTCAGGGAAAAAAGTATGATTACATGAATGGTGCAGCATTGAGATTGATGACTTAAAGGAGTTTGTCCATTATGGAAGATACCCGCAAAAAATTTAAATTTCAATTGAATATCGGCTTTATTGTTTTTGCGATTATTTTTATTTATTTGACGATTACGATTGTTGTTAATTTGATGAAGGACCAGATTTCCGTCTGCCGTGTGGAAGAAGGGCAGATTGTCAACAGCGCTTCGTTTACGGGAGTCTGTATTCGAAATGAAGAAGTCGTCAATACGACTGGCAACGGTTATATCAATTTTTACGTTGGTGAAGGTGATAAGGTGGCCAGCGGAGGAGATATTTATTTATTAAGCTCCAATCCGCCGCAGAATGTATCCTCAAAAAGCTTTGAGACTGCCGAAACCGAAGGGACAAAAAATTCCGAAACTTCCGCTTTCAGTACGGCGGCCTACAGCGATATCCGTGACCAGATTACCGTATTCTCAAAGAACTATACGGACAGCCAGTTTTCACAGGTATATTCGCTGGAATATAATCTGCAGAGCCTTTCAACGGAAATGGTCAGCGCTGCAAAGATTAAAGATTATCAGGTCAATACGTCGGGCGGTCAGGTCATAAAGACCAGTCAGAGCGGTATCGTTTCCTACAGCTATGACGGCTATGAGAATCTGACGGTTGAAACCGTGACCAAAGAGGTATTACTTGACAGCGCTTATGAGCAGCATCAGATGAATCCATACACCTACATTACCTCCGGACAGCCGGCCTATAAATTGGTCCACGACCATCAGTGGGAAATTGTTATTCCATTAAATGAGGCGCAGGCCCGCCAGTTGGAGGACGTCTCTTCCGTAAATCTGACGTTCAAAAAAGATAATATCGAAACCGTATCTGATTTTTATATTCATCAGGGCAGTGATGGAATGTATGGTGTTCTTACCTTAAACGATTATATGGTCCGATACATTTCCGAGCGTTATGTGGACATTGAAATTGTTTTTGAAGAAGCGTCCGGACTTAAAATTCCGACATCGGCCTTATTGAGCAAGGACTTTTACCAGATTCCAATACAGTATCTGGTGACCGATAACCGCTCTTATGAATCCGGCTTCTATTGCGAGCGGACCAATGAGAATGGAGAGACTGTGGCTGATTTCCGTACTACAGGGATTTATTATCAGGATGACGACTATTTTTACGTAAGCATGGAAGATTTTTCATTGGGCGATTATATTGGAAAGGTCAATGCGGGAAGCGAAGACGAGCGGTTCCGGATTGGAGCCACCGGTCAGCTCTATGGCGTTTATAATGTAAATAAGGGATATACTCAGTTTGAAATTGTAAAAATACTTCACAGAAACAGTGATTACTGTATTGTTGAAGAAAATTTAAATTATAGTGTAGCCCTCTATGATAATATTGTCCTGAACAGTGAAACTGTGACAGAGGACCAGATTGTATATTAGGAGATGATAATTCATGATTAAAGAAAATGTTGCTGAAGTTGAATCGCGGATTCAGGCCGCCTGTGAAAGAGCCGGACGGAAGCGTGAAGAGGTTACATTGATTGCTGTCAGTAAGACGAAACCGGTCAGCGATATTTATGAGGTTATGGAGACTGGCATTAAAGATTACGGCGAAAATAAGGTTCAGGAAATGTGCGATAAAATTGAAACCATTCAGGAACCATTAAACTGGCATATGATTGGACATTTGCAGAGAAATAAAGTAAAATATATCGTTGATAAGGCAAAGCTGATTCATTCGGTAGACTCTTTGCGGCTGGCCCGGCAGATTAGCCAGGAGGCTCTGAAAAAAGGCGTCGAGTCGGATATCCTGATTGAAGTGAATGTGGCGGAGGAGGCTTCAAAATTCGGCCTGAGTACAGAGGAAGTTATTCAGATGGTTGAGGATATTTCAAAGCTTCCTGCGGTTCATATTAAAGGACTTATGACGGTAGCGCCGTTTACAGATAACCCGGAGGATAATCGGCCTTATTTCCGCAATTTGAAACAATTAGCTGTTGACATTGCCGAAAAAAACATTGATAATGTTACTATGAGTGAGCTGTCAATGGGAATGACAGGTGATTATGAGGTTGCCATCGAAGAGGGGGCCACTATGGTGAGAGTCGGCACCGGTATTTTTGGCGCAAGAATATATAGTAATTTATAGAGTTAGGAGATTATTCATGGGTAAAGGTTTTGACAAATTTCTAAATATGATTCGTTTAAATGATGAAGAATATGACGATTACGATGATTACGATGAATACGACGATTATGAGGATGATTTTGAAGATATACCGGCGCCGGTTGTGAAGAAAAAGAACGTAAAAAAAGAGACTTCGGAATCGAAGCATGAAACGAAAACCACGGCAAAAAAGGCATCTAAACAGGAGCAGGTGTTTCAGCCGTCCCAGGCTGCGGCCGCATCTTCCACCGCATCTTCCCGAGGAAAAATTGTACCGATGAAGTCAAAGGTTTCCCGGGGCGAGGTCTGTGTCCTCCGGCCGACGGTATTCGAAGATTCACGGGAAATCAGCGACGTTTTACTTTCCGGGCGGGCTGCGGTTGTCAATCTGGAGGGTATCGATTTGGATGTGGCCCAGAGAATTATCGATTTTATTTCCGGTTCCTGCTATGCGATGGCCGGAAATATCGAAAAGATTTCAAATTATATTTTTATTGTAACGCCGGAATCGATTGAAATTTCGGGAGATATTCATAATGCGATTTCTTCCGGAATCCGTATTCCGTCCTTTGGTTCCGATAATTTTTAGAGGTGTATGGCTTGTTTGTATATGTTATAAGTATTCTGTACTGGTTTTTGCGGGTTGTTGAGATAGCGTTGGTAATATATATTATTTCTTTATATTTGCCTGTCCTGCCAAAATTTCAGATATTTATGGCAGATATTATGAAGCCCCTTTTAACGCCGGTGCGCAGGATGCTCAGCCGTTCCGTTTTTAATACGCGCGGCCTTGATTTGTCACCGATTATTTTATATCTGATTGCGGCCTATTTCTCGCAGTTATGTATATTATTGAGGTAGAGGAATGACAAAAGAAGAGCAGATGCTTTTGAAACATTTTAATGACCTGTCTGAGAGGGCCTATTATCAGAACCGTCCCTGTTTTTCCGATTTTCTGGATATGAATGAGCAGAGCCTGCTTCTTCAATATTTTCAGGGTCCGGTTGCTCCGACGCTTTATGGCGGTTATGAATTTGCAGAACGTAAAATTGCTGTTTTTTCAGAACTTCCTGCGCCGTATCCGCTTTGCTGGCTGGAGATTGGTCCGGCCTATCCAAAATATGCGGAAAATCTCGGACACCGGGATTTTCTTGGCAGTATTCTCGGCCTGGGACTGGAAAGAAATTGCATCGGAGATATCTTAATTGAAAATTCCAGAGCCAGAATTTTATGTCTTGAACGGGTAAAGGATTTTATTTTGCAGGAACTTCGGCAGGTGCGTCATACAGCCGTGCAGGTTAAAGAAATTGAATTACCGGAAGTTCTTGCCCGGCCGAAATTTGAGATAATTCATGGAACGGTCAGCTCCCTTCGACTGGATGCGGTTATCAGCCTGGCTTTTCGGCTGTCCCGTTCCCAGTACTGCAATCTGATTGAGAGCGGACAGGTCTATATTAACAGCCGTTTGAACACGTCAAACGGGGCAGCGCTGAAAGACGGAGATATGATTTCCGTCCGGCATAAAGGCAAATTTATTTTTGTAGACAGTAAAAATAAATCAAAGAAAAACAAGTGTATGGTTGAAATACACAAATATGTATAGGAGGAGTGTCTATGTTAACACCAATTGATGTACAGGCAAAAACTTTTAAATCAGGTATGGGGTATTCCAAAGCAGATGTAGACAGCTTTTTGACGAATCTTTATGGAGATTATGCAGCGTTGTATAAGGACAATATGGAACTCAAAAATAAGGTAGGTCTTTTAAACGAAAGTCTGAGCCGCTATAAGGATATTGAGAAATCTTTGCAGAAAGCCCTTGTGCTGGCCGAGACAACCTCGGAAGAGACCATTGCCTCTGCAAAAACCAACGCCGCGGTGATTGAACAGGAAGCCCGTGTAAAGGCTGAGGCAATCGTGGCCGATGCAAAACAGGAATTGGAAAATATTCGCGCCACAACCGTGGAGCTTCTCCAGAAATATGAAGCATATAAATCCCAGTATAAGGCCCTGGCGGCTTCCCAGTTGGAGCTGCTGAATAGCAAAGCCTTCGATATTGAGCTTGCAAAGGTAGATGCACTCGTTGTCAATGAAGCCCCGGCCGCAGAACCGGTATACCA
>CABUAW010000020.1 GCA_902489645.1 uncultured Lachnospiraceae bacterium
AGAACGTATGGCGTCAGGCTGATACCTATAACGTACCGAGAATGGCATTCATCAACAAGATGGATATTTTGGGTGCCAACTTCTACGGTGCGGTAGAGCAGATTAAAACAAGACTTGGAAAGAACGCAATCGTTCTCCAGCTGCCAATCGGTAAAGAAGATGAATTCAAAGGAATCATCGACCTGTTTGAAATGAAAGCCTACATTTACAATGATGAAAAGGGCGAGAGCATTTCCATCACAGATGTTCCGGAGGATATGCAGGATGATGCAGAACTTTACCGTACAGAACTTATTGAAAAAATCTGTGAATTAGACGACGATTTAATGTTAGCTTATCTGGAAGGTGAAGAACCGTCCGTAGACGAACTGAAAGCAGCTCTTCGTAAGGCTACTTGCGAATGTACAGCCGTTCCGGTATGCTGTGGTTCCGCTTACAGAAACAAAGGCGTTCAGAAGCTTCTTGATGCTATCGTTGAATATATGCCGGCTCCAACCGATATTCCTGCCATCACAGGTGTGGATGAAGACGGTAATGAAGTAGAAAGACATTCTTCCGATGAAGAACCTTTCTCAGCCCTGGCCTTTAAGATTATGGCAGACCCATTCGTAGGTAAACTGGCATTCTTCCGCGTTTACTCCGGTACAATGAACTCCGGTTCCTATGTATTAAATGCGACAAAGGGCAAAAAAGAACGTGTTGGCCGTATCCTTCAGATGCATGCGAACAAGAGACAGGAACTTGACAAAGTGTATTCCGGTGATATCGCCGCTGCTGTTGGTTTCAAATTAACAACAACAGGTGATACAATCTGTGACGAACAGCATCCGGTTATTCTGGAATCCATGGAATTCCCGGAACCGGTTATCGAGCTTGCTATCGAGCCTAAGACAAAAGCCGGCCAGGGTAAGATGGGTGAAGCTTTGGCAAAACTTGCTGAAGAAGACCCGACATTCCGCGCGCATACGGACCCGGAAACAGGACAGACCATTATCGCCGGTATGGGTGAGCTTCATCTGGAAATTATCGTAGACAGACTTTTACGTGAATTCAAGGTTGAAGCCAATGTAGGCGCGCCTCAGGTTGCTTACAAAGAAACCTTTACAAAAGCTGTTGACGTTGACAGCAAATATGCAAAACAGTCCGGTGGTCGTGGCCAGTATGGTCATTGTAAAGTTAAATTCGAGCCAATGGACCCGAATGCCGAAGAAACATTCAAATTTGAGTCCACCGTTGTCGGCGGTTCTATTCCGAAGGAATATATCCCGGCCGTTGGCGAAGGTATCGAAGAAGCGTCCAAAGCCGGTATCCTTGGCGGATTCCCTGTATTGGGTGTTCATGCAACTGTATACGATGGTTCTTACCATGAAGTCGACTCTTCTGAAATGGCCTTCCACATTGCCGGTTCTCTGGCCTTTAAGGATGCCATGAAGAAAGGCAGTCCGGTATTACTTGAGCCAATCATGAAAGTTGAAGTAACTATGCCTGAAGAATACATGGGTGATGTTATCGGTGATATCAACTCCCGTCGTGGACGTATCGAAGGTATGGAAGACATCGGCGGCGGCAAGATGGTTAAAGCCTATGTTCCGCTGGCTGAGATGTTTGGTTACTCCACAGACCTTCGTTCCAAGACTCAGGGACGTGGTAACTACTCCATGTTCTTTGAGAGATATGAACAGGTGCCAAAGAGCGTACAGGAAAAAGTGCTTAACACAAAAGAAAAATAATTATATTGAAGATTAATGAATGAAAAATAGGCTTGAATATCTGCGTAAAATGCAATATAATCAAAGATAGCCGAAAAAATTGAGCCCGCGGGGCGTTTATAAAAAAGGAGGACGTTAAAAATGGCAAAAGCTAAGTTTGACAGAACGAAGCCACATTGTAACATCGGTACTATCGGTCACGTTGACCACGGTAAAACAACTTTAACAGCTGCTATCACAAAAGTATTGGCAGAAAGAGTAGAAGGTAACGAAAAAGTAGATTTCGAAAACATCGATAAGGCTCCAGAAGAAAGAGAACGTGGTATCACAATTTCTACAGCACACGTTGAATACCAGACAGCTAACCGTCACTATGCACACGTTGACTGCCCAGGACATGCCGATTATGTAAAGAACATGATTACTGGTGCTGCTCAGATGGACGGCGCTATCCTCGTTGTTGCTGCTACTGATGGTGTTATGGCTCAGACAAAAGAGCATATCTTACTTTCCCGTCAGGTAGGTGTTCCTTACATCGTAGTATTCATGAACAAATGTGATATGGTAGACGATGAAGAATTACTTGAATTAGTAGAAATGGAAATTACAGAACAGCTTGAAGAATATGAATTCGAAGGCTGCCCAATCATCAAAGGTTCTGCTTTAAAAGCTCTTGAAGACCCTAGCAGCGAATGGGGCGACAAGATTATGGAACTTATGGATACAGTTGACAGCTATATTCCAGACCCACAGCGTGCTACAGACCAGCCATTCCTTATGCCAGTTGAGGACGTATTCTCCATCACAGGCCGTGGTACAGTTGCTACAGGTAGAGTAGAACGTGGTACACTTCACCTTTCCGAAGAAGTTGAAATCGTTGGTGTTAAAGAAGATACACGTAAAGTTGTTGTTACTGGTATCGAAATGTTCCGTAAATTACTTGACGAAGCTCAGGCTGGTGATAACATTGGCTGCTTACTTCGTGGTGTTCAGAGAAATGAAATCGAAAGAGGACAGGTTCTTGCAAAACCAGGCAGTGTTCATCCACACAAAAAATTCACAGCTCAGGTTTACGTATTAACAAAAGATGAAGGTGGCCGTCATACACCATTCTTCAACAACTACAGACCACAGTTCTATTTCAGAACAACAGATATCACAGGTGTTATCAACCTTCCAGAAGGTACAGAAATGTGCATGCCTGGTGATAACGTAGAAATGACAATCGAACTGATTCATCCAATTGCTATGGAACAGGGTCTTACTTTCGCTATCCGTGAAGGTGGACGTACAGTTGGTTCAGGCCGTGTTGCTACAATCATCGAGTAATCTTTGATTTTGTATCATAGAAACTTGGAATTTAGCCGCAATTCCTCATTTTATGAGGAGTTGCGGTTTTCTTTTTTCAGGTATTCAGGGAATCATCCAGCAAAGAATAATCAAAACCAATTGCAATATGTTTTTTAGTCGAATACTCGGAATTTGCTGCTTCATATAAAGGCATTCGGCTACGGTCAGGTGTCTTTTTGGTAGGGGTAGAAAAATTTATAAAACTGTGATACAACAAATTGTAGTATAAATACAATATATGTTACTATAGTAAAGGAGGGGAGAGATACTGAAGAATGGGTGATAAAGTATACAAACCTATAGTAAAAGATGGAACTCATCTCATTCGTTCAAAAGATAATCCTGACCGTGTTAGGGGATTAACGAGGGACGAGAATAACCAAAACCCAGATATCATTGAATGGGAAGAATATGATGTCGATGATTTAAAAAGTGATGATTATGATTCATATCCTTATGGTGAACGGCGTATCCATTTGACGCCGGAACAGGAAGAATTTGCTCGGCAGGTTGGCGAAGCCTTGGGCGCAGCCATTGTTGCTGGAGGTGTTATACTATTTCGAGAGGTTATTTCTCCGTGGTGGAAGAACACGGCATGGCCTTGGATGAAAGAAAAAAGTGAAAACATTAAAAATACTGTAAGCAGGAAAAAAGAACAGAAACGAACTGCGGCTACAAAAACCAAGATAAAAAAAGAAACCGCACCTGATAGGCCGCTTGCCGAAGTCTCGTCTCAAATCGATAAGGCTTTCGAGCGATTCTATTTTGAAATGGATGAAGAGGAAGCTAAAATCCATATGATGCGGCTGGTTTATCATATGCTCGGCGTAGTAAATGAAATCCGAATTATCAGCAACGCTCGTATTCGTAAGGATTGCCATTCAGAGGAATTATGTATCGAGAGGCAGAAAGAATCTGAGAAGTTTTTGTCAGAACGAGTGGCTATCGGATTTAACCGGTTGCTATCGGACGAGAATTTGCGACTGGATTTGAATACTTCAAGAGAAATGTTTTTGCTGACTGGCGGAGGTGTTCGTCCCAATGGTGAGTATATTCCTGTACAGGCGATGAAGATAGAGGAAGCATTAAATGCCATCTCAATTTCGGAACAGGAAAAGTGTGTTTGATTTTATAAAAAGGATTGTAACCTTCATACCATTCTTAGATTGCCTGCAGGAATTTTCTGCGCAAATGGCGTAAATGCAGATGTACTGTTGTTTGATAGGGGGAGCTTGCGAAAGATATTTGTGGATTGTTATTGCTCTGGACATGAATAGGATAGAAAAGGCCGTGAAGATAAAAATCCGATGTAATTCATATCGAAGAAGAACGCTGCGAGTTAACAGGGCTGGCAAAGCAGGAATTCTGGGTCAAGGGGGTTAATTTTGATGATTAGTAATTTATTTGTATAAATTGGCAAAAATAATATCAAGGAAGGAATGTGTCAAATGGATATAAAGCAGTTGATTGGTGAAGCAACTGAATATGATAAGAAAGCAGAACTGGAGTCCAAGCGTCCTAAAAGCTGGTGCAAGAGTATTAGTGCGTTTGCTAATGGGATAGGTGGAACTCTGGTTTTTGGCGTCACGAATGATGATGAATTTATCGGATTACCCAACGCAGAAAAAGATGCAGAGCTTATTAGTGAACATATTAAGGTGCATTTGAATCCAATTCCTGATTTTGTGTTAAGTTTTAAAAATATTGATGATAAAAAATTTGTGATTGTTAATGTTAATGCAGGAAACCAAACACCATACTATTATGAAGGTGACGGACAGCTGATTGCATATGTAAGGGTTGGTAATGAGAGCATTCCTGCTGACTCTATAAAACTTCGTGAACTTGTATTAAAGGGAAGCGGAGAAACTTATGATGCCTTGAAGTCAAAATACGAATATTCTAATATGGCATTTACAAAACTAAAATCAGTGTACAAGCAGCGTACGGAAATACTTTTGAGGATTCGGATTATGAATCTTTTGGAATTGTGGACGAGAATGGTAATTTGACTAATGCTGGAGCATTATTGGCAGATGAATCACCGATAAGACATTCCAGGCTTTTCTGTACCAGATGGAACGGTTTAGATAAAGCATCGGGAATTGTAGATGCTTTGGATGATAAAGAGTATTCTGGTGGACTGGTAAATTTATTACAGGCTGGATTGGATTTTGTAACCAATAATTCAAAGAAAGCCTGGAGAAAGACAAATGATGGAAGGGTTGAGATGCCTGAATATCCGGAACGTGCAGTTTTAGAGGGACTTGTGAATGCATTGATACACAGAAGTTATTTACAAACCGGTAGTGAGGTTCATATTGATATGTTTGATGACCGTATAGAGATTTATTCTCCTGGTGGAATGGTAAGCGGTATCTCTTTGAAAGATAAGGATATTATGAAGATTCCGTCCAAACGAAGGAATCCCGTTTTGGCAGACATATTTAATCGTTTAAGATATATGGAGCGTCGTGGCAGTGGATTCAAGAAAATCATGTTGGATTATGAGGAACAACCGGGTTATTCAGAAAAATTCAGACCTTTGTTTGAAGCGGATAATGATGACTTTTTACTGACATTATTTAATTTGAATTATTTGGCAGAAGAAAATGTCGGAGAAAATGTCGGAGAAAATGTCGGAGAAAATGTCGGAGAAAATGTCGGAGAAGATTTAGACAATATTTTGGAAACAAGGATAAAAGCTCTTTGGAGCAATTGTTCTCCGAAAAAAATCAATAAAGTTGTAATTATACTGCGTTTGATGTTAGATAATCCGTATGTTTCGGCGGATGAATTGAAGCATGAGTTAGGACTAACAGATAGAACTGTTGAGCGATATATTTCAGATATGAAAAAACATGATATCATTGAAAGATTAGGACCGGACAAAGGTGGTTTGTGGAAGGTTTTAGTATAAATAAATGTAATCTTCGACAAATCGATTCTGACCTTTGGCGGAGATTACAGGAAAAAGATTAGTGTAAAAAGTGCGATAATTATATTAAAGAATAAATGCTATGGAGAAAAAATTAATGAGTCTATTGATTGAACAGCTTTTTAAAGTGTCTATATGGGGGATATTACCTGTTTTGTTGGCATTTATAGTGTTTTTGTGTACTATTATAATTAAGTTCATGAAAAAAGAAAGAGTAAATCCCGTTGAAAAGCTTTGCAATGAAAAGAAATTTAATAAAATTGAAAAAATACATTCCCAAGTCGACTATTTATCAGAAATATATTTATTTGTCTGTGTCACTTTGGGGATTATTCCGTTTGTAGCTTTATTTAATGCACAATATGACTTATACATTTATGAAATGATTAAGAGGATAGATGTGGTAAGTAGTGTTGTAATCGGATTGACAGCAATTGCGGTTACGATGGCGGTTGTTGTAATATTGTTTGACAAAAGATATTATATAGTCTTTTCAATTCGTGAAGTTTTGCAAAAATATAAGTTCGCTGAATGCCTGATTATTGTTAGTACTTCTTGCGTATTGGTATCGGTAGATACGCTGACATTGTTAAATGGGAAAATAGATTCATACTTCGATGTAGCAAGATTTATGGTGCTTGAAATTGCAACTATATATAATATTGTAGGTAATACATATATATTGGGAGTAATCATCAATATTATGTTTCTGGAGCAGAAAAGTGAACTTAGTCTATTGGGAAAGTTATATAGAAGATTTTGGTTGTATAGAATAGATACATCACATTTTAAAGATAAAAAGAACTGGAACAAAGATGTAGTGGAGATTAATGTAGAGTATTTATTAGAACGATATATAAACATATGTAAACACAAAAAAATTGTCAAGATTAAAAGTATGGAATTTGTAACAACAATGGCGTGTTATAAGGAGAAATGGTATAGCAAAGCTAGAGATAAATTTGTTCGAATGATGTTATTTCTTCTTTTGATAAGCATTGTTATTGATGTTATAGTATTAAAAGAGAATTGTGTGCGGATAATCAGCTTTAATATTATAGTGACAGCTGTTTCTATAATATTTGCGTGTATTGGCATACAAAGTCTTCAATTGGTGATAATGCAATTTTATTCGGATACTTGGGGATATTATCTAAATATAAATGATAATAAAGAATTATTTGTTCCGAGAGTTGCTTTAAGGAAGAATAATATTTATGACAAATATATAATGAGAATGAATAGTTTAAATGCATTCTTTTATATTTGGGTAAACGATGTTGATAAAAAGAAACGTTCCATTAAGGATGAGTTTAAAAGAATTATTTCACGTTTGGAAGTTTTGGAAGAAAAGACTATGGTGACATATTTTCCAGTTTTTACGATTGGTTATTTTCTTTACGAAAAAAATATTAAAGTCCATAAGATAAAAGATATTTATAGCGAGATGGTAGCACAGGAAAATAATCAATACCTGTTTGAAAGAATGATACATAGCCAAGTTTTTTATTTGACAAAGAATACTGGTAAGGAAATATATGAATATAGAAATAGGTTAAATGAATATTTACAATGGATAGCTGGTTAGTGACAGGGGGGATGATATTTTGGGAGAACAGGATAAACAACTGGAAACGATTTTTTCTTACTATGATAGTGTGGATAAACCTGCGCCGCAGGAGGAAATTGTGAATTTACTTCGGGAAATTCAGGAGGTTTGTGGATTTATTTCGCCAGAGATGAAACAACGTGCGGCGGACACACTGGGAGTGAAGGAAGTGGTGCTGACCTGCCTGATTCGTAGATTTCCGAGCTTAAAAGAGGCCGATTATAAGCATACGGTGACGGTGTGTACCGGGGAACGGTGCGGCAGAAAGCAGGGGATGGAAGTTTATCAAGCCGTGAAGAGAGAGCTGTCCACATGCGGAGTTCAAGTGCTGTTGAAAACACAAAATTGTCTGAAACAGTGCCGCACGGCTCCGAATTTAATGATTGCCGGGAAATTGTACCGTCAGGTGAAGCCGGAGGATATACCTGAATTGTTGTCATTCACCGATTCTGACCGGAGTGAAGGCAAAAATACTTAAAATCAGCTTTAATTTCGAAGGTTTTCGTGTATAATAAATCTATAAATAATGAGAAAAAATATGCCCCCCGTCAAGCTTGAAATACTTGGCGGAGGGAAATTTTTTCAGGGGGAGTAAAAAATGAATAAACAGGAAGAGAAAAGGAGCAGCTTTTCGGGGAAAATCGGCTTTGTTCTGGCGGCGGCCGGAGCATCGGTGGGACTTGGAAATATCTGGCGTTTTCCCTATCTGGCGGCAAAATATGGCGGGGGAATTTTTTTGCTGGTATACATCGTATTGGCCTTAACCTTCGGATATACGATGATTATGGCGGAGACAGCCTTGGGACGTATGACGAAAAAAAGTCCGGTGGGGGCTTTTGGAGCTTTTGGACATACATGGGGGTTTCGATTTGGCGGCTGGGTGAACGCTATTGTTCCAATGTTAATTGTGCCCTATTATTCGACTATTGGCGGCTGGGTCGTTAAATATATGGTTGAATATATACGGGGAAACGGCAGTGAGTTAGCCTCCGATGGCTATTTTGCCGATTTTATTTCCGGCGGATTTACTGTAGAAATATGGTTTTTGATTTTTGCGGTCGTTACACTTCTTATCATCTATGCGGGAGTGGAAAATGGAATCGAGCGGGTGTCAAAATTCATGATGCCTGTATTGGTTGTGCTGGCTGTTATTATTGCGCTTTACTCGATGACAAGAGAAGGGGCCCTTGCGGGCGTCAAATATTTTCTTGTACCTGAATTTGAAAACTTTTCATGGATGACCGTCGTGTCGGCCATGGGTCAAATGTTTTATTCCCTGTCGATTGCGATGGGTATATTGATAACCTTTGGTTCTTATATGAAAAAGGATGTGTCGATTGAGGGCGCGACGGAAAATGTAGAAGTTTTTGATACGGCGATTGCAATTATGGCGGGGCTGATGATTATTCCGGCGGTTTTTGCTTTCTCAGGTGGTGACCCGGAAATGCTTCAAGCCGGACCGTCTTTGATGTTTATTACTATTCCAAAAGTACTGGCCAGTATGGGCTTTGGTACAGTGATGGGAATTTTATTTTTTGTTTTAGTGCTTTTTGCGGCGCTGACCAGTGCGATTGCTTTAACAGAAAGTGCAGTGGCCACTTTCGAGGATGAGCTGAGCTGGAGCCGGAGCAAGGCGACAGTCGTTGTGGGATTAATTATCATTGTTTTCGGAACCCTGTCCTCTCTTGGCTATGGGCCGCTGGCCTTTATAGAAATTATCGGGATGCCGTTTCTTGACTTTTTTGATTTCCTTACAAATTCCGTAATGATGCCGGTGGCGGCGCTTGCGACCTGTTTATTAGTCGTACATGTGATTGGAACAGAATGTATTGCGGAGGAAATAGAAAAGGGAGGAGCGCCTTTTAAAAGAAAGAAAATTTTTAACTTTATGATAAAATACCTCTGTCCAATGTTTGTAATCATTATATTAATCAGTTCAGTAGCTAATGTATTTGGATGGGTATCCATGTAGAGATTTATAAAGGCGGAAGGGAAAAGGAGGAACAGGATGAAGAATAGTTTAGAGTTTTATAATATGCTGGAACAGCAGGCCGGGGCGCTGATAGACGGCGTCGTCTATCCAATTGCCAACTATGCGAATTTGTCCGCATTGCTGTATCAGTCTTTACCGGAAATTAACTGGGTCGGATTTTATTTTATCCAGGAAGGAAAGCTGGTGCTTGGCCCATTTCAGGGGAAACCGGCCTGTATTGAAATAGAAATAGGAAAGGGCGTGTGCGGAACGGCCGTGGCGAGGGATGCGACGATTATGGTGGAGAATGTCCATGAATTTCCGGGGCACATTGCCTGCGACGGAGCTTCTATGTCGGAAATTGTTATTCCGATTCATCAGAAGGGTGAGATTGTCGGCGTTCTTGATATCGACAGTCCGGTGGAAGGCCGTTTTAAAGAAACAGACAGGATTGGCCTGGAAGCCATTGTTCGAGTGATTGAAAAAAATCAGAAAGTGTGAATATAGCGTTTTTACAATAAAAATGGTTCGGGAGAGCGGCTTCCGAACCATTTTTATTGACTTTTCCTATCGGCCGGGCAATGCCGGGACAGAGGGAAGTTCTATCGGCCGGGCCGTACCGGGCCGGTGGAATTTCGTACAATCAGCTTTGGACGGTACTCAATCCGGCAGATGGGTGGAATTTCAAGAGAATCGGCCCGGGCCGCAATCTTTCTTTCAAGCAATTCAAAGGCATCGACACCCTTTTCGGAGAGGGAATGTTCGATGGTTGTCAGAGATATACCGTTAAATGCCGATGGAAAAATATTATCGAAACCGCAGACGGAATAATCCTCCGGGATGCGGTATTTCATGTCCAGCAGTGCATTGACGATGCCGTAGGCAAGCATATCGTTGATGCCGATAAAAGCGGTGATATCCTTATCTTTAATCAACGGTTTTGTGGATTCGTATCCAATTCGGGTTTCCCAGTTTAAATCATAATAATCGGTTCGAATTTTTTGCTGAGATTCGGAAATAATCAGTTTAGCGCCGGCGGCGCTGAAACGTTCCTTTACGCCCTGGAGACGCCGTATTCTGGGCGTATTGTATTTGGACAGGGAACTGGTAACAAATGCGACTTTCCGATGCCCAAGCGCCAGCAAATGGTCGGCGATGATTGTGCCGGATTCAACGCTGTTTAATTCCACCGTATCTGTTTCCATAAATTCATCCTTATCGGTAATGATAACAATAGGAATTTGAGAAGAAAGAACCCGAACACGGTCCTGTTGGTGAGGGGTGAAGGTATAAACGATACCACAAATCGTAGAATTGGCAAGCATATCCAGATATTGTCGTTCAATTTCCCTGTTTCGGTAGGTGTTGCAGGTGATTGTCACATAGCCTTTGGCGGAAGCGACATTTTCAATGGCCTGATTGAGTGAGGAATAATAGGGATTGGATAATGCGGGGCAAATGATGGCTATAATTTTAGAAGCGCCTTCGATTAAAGTGGTTTTCCGCTCTTTACCAATGTATCCCAGGGCCTTTGCGGCGGATTGAACCTTTTCTATCGTTTCAGGGGCAAAGGATACGTTGACTTTTCCACTGAGAATCATCGACGCTGTTGCCTGGGACACACCGGCGATTCGTGCAACGTCGTAGGTGGTTGGTCGGCCTCGGTTCATGGTGAACCTCCTTTCTGGTTTCATACGGAATAATAATTAGCCATATTATAGCACGGTAACGGACAAAAGTAAATAATATACTAATTAATTAATAAATTATTTACAAATTTATTGCTAAAAATCTGGGAGAAACTCTGAAAATTCAAGTAAAACCTAGAAATAAATTGACACTAAAGGGGTAAACTGGTAAAATTATCAATAAATAAGGACGAATTATCAATTAATTAATTAACAAAAAAGGAGGAGAAAATATGAAAAAGAAAGGAATATTATCAATTGCACTAGGTATCATAATGGCGGTAGGGCTCACAGCCTGTTCCAGTAAAGGGGGAGGCTCCGTTGTCACTTATAATACTCCGCAGAACTGGGTAAATTGGGGGAATGTTTTAACTCAGTTCACAAAGGATACGGGAATTACGGCGCCGAATGATAACAAAAACAGCGGGCAGAGTTTGACGGCTCTTATTGCCGAGAAAAATGCGCCTGTCTGTGATGTGGTTTACCTGGGAATTACCTATGGCATGCAGGCCGTTGAGGAGGGCGTTCTGGAATCCTATAAACCGGAAGGCTTCGACGAAATGGATGCCTCTTTGAAAAATGAAGACGGACTTTATTCAACGGTTCATTTTGGGGCCATTGCCATTATGGCAAATACGGAAGCGCTTGGCGATTTGCCGGTACCGCAGTCATGGGAAGATTTGCTTGACCCGATGTACAAGGATATGATTGGTTTCCTTGACCCGACGTCCTCGGCGGTTGGTTATAGTGTCTGTGTGGCCATGAATGAGGCCATGGGCGGCGATTTGGATAATTTTGACCCATTTTTTGAATATATGCAAAAGCTGACGGCAAATAATGTTATATGTCCGAAGCAGACATCGACGGCGAAGCTGATGAAAGGGGAAATCCCGATTCTCATTGATGCCGATTTCAACGGATATACATTGAAATATGACCAGGACGGACCGATTGAAATTGCGATACCGGAAGAGGGTTCCTTAAAGATACCGTATGTCATTGGTTTAGTCAAAGATTGTCCGCATCCGGAGGAAGCAAAACAGTTAATTGATTATTTATATTCGGATGAAGGCCAGCAGTTGTTTGCACAGGGTTATGTTCGTCCGGTGAACACAGACGCATTGTCTGATGAAGTTAAAGCCAAATTCCTTCCGGATAGTGATTATGAACGGGCCATTGAAGTTGATTGGCAGAAGATGAGCGATGTGCAGGATGCCTTTAATGAGCGTTGGATTGCGGAAGTATCCGTAAGCGAAGGTGAATAATTAAAATTTGGGGGATTTTAAGAGCAGAATAGGGGTTTATTATTATGAAGAAAAAAGTCATTGAAGGGCTGTTCGTTGTCCCTACATTAGTCTTATTTTCACTGTTCTTCATTTTCCCGCTGGCGATGCTGGTCATCGCCAGCCTGACGGGAAATGATGGGGGAATTACAGTGGCGAATTATACGTCCATCGTTACCAATGCCTATTATCGTCAGGCCATGTGGAACAGTATATGGCTGTCCTTTGTCGTAACGGTAGTGACATTGATTATAGCGGGGGTTATTGCCTTTTTCCTGGCGCGAACAGAATTTAAAGGAAAAAATTTATATATGACATTGATAACGTTCCCGATTTCCCTGCCAGGCGTTGTTGTAGGTTTTATGATTATTATTTTATTTGGTTCTACCGGCGTTATTCCGATGGTGACCAAATTAGCGACAGGGCAAGCCAGCGGAAAGATTGCCTATACAATTTTAGGAATATTTTTTGCTTACCTGTATTTTAATATCCCGAAAATTGTAATGACGCTGTATGGCGCGGTGGTGGAATTTGATGTGCGGCTGGAGGAAGCGGCCAGAACCATCGGCGCCAGTGAAGCGCAGGCCATATTTAAAGTCGTTATCCCGACCCTGATTCCGGTATTTATTTCGGCGGCCGCATTGTCCTTTTATACGTCGATGAGCGCTTTCGGCACGGCGTTTACCCTGGCAAATCAGTTTGAAATCATACCGATTGTTATGTATAACGAATTCACATTGAATTTTAAACTGGCTGCGGCCAGTGCAATGGCCATTGTCATCGGGGCCATCTGTATTGGATTAAACATGCTGTACCGTACAATTTTGGAAAAGGAGTGAGACGATGGAATCCTATAATTTAACGGGGAAAATTTTAAAAATTCTTGTTTATGTGCTGATTATCGTGGTCTCCGCCTTTTTGATTGTACCGATTATTTTCAGCGTTTTAGGTTCTTTCTCAGCCTACTGGGGGCAGACGCTGTTCAGCCGTGGGCTGACGTTGGACTGGTATAAGCAGGTATTCTATTATTATGGTCATACCATAGGGATTACATTGATGATTACATGTATTACGGTAGTTGTGAATATCATCATTGGTTCCATGACCGCATATAAAATGGCAATGAGTTCCCGCAAGGGCTCCAAATGGATGAAACTGGCGGAGGAAGTATTGACTCTGCCGACGGCCATTCCCGGAATTGCCATAGGTCTTGCACTGGCTCAGAGCTTTCCGACCATGCGCCAGTCAGGAATATTAATTTTAATAGGACATATTATTTTTACCTACCCTCTGATGTTCCGTACAGTCACCGGAGCGCTGCGGACGAAGGATTTCAGGGCCATTGATGAATGTGCAGCGTCTCTGGGAGCGGGACCGCTGACACGCTTTTTCAAAGTAATTTTTCCGGCAATCCGTGTTTCCGTATTTTCCGGGGCCATTAACGTATTTATGATGTCATTGGGCGAATTCAATATTACATTTTTCCTGTATACGCCGTTTGTCATGACGCTTCCTGTAGGAATGTATGAATCTTATGCATCGCTTAGAATTGAGGTCGGCAGCGCCTTCACGACGTTGTTTTTGGCCTTTGCCATTCCATTGACATATATTATGAACCGGTTAAATAAAACGCAAACAAAATAAGGAGTAACGACCATGGCAAAAGAACATGTAATTATTAAAAATATAAGTAAGGTTTATCCGGACGGAACGAAGGCCCTGCACGATATTAATCTGGTTATCGAAGAAGGAGAAATCGTTGTCCTGCTTGGGTCCTCCGGCTGCGGCAAGAGTACATTGCTCCGCATTATCGGCGGCCTGGAGAAAAAGACGTCGGGAGAGGTTTACTTCTATGATAAGGAAATTTCAGGGGTACCTGTAGAAAAAAGAGATATTGGATTTGTATTTCAAAATTATGCGCTCTTTCCAACGATGACGGTCAAAGATAATATCCGTTTTGGAATGAAGCTTCGAAAAATGTCTGCGGAGGATATGAATACCCGTCTGGAACATCTGTTGGATTTGATGAATTTAAGAGAGTATGCGGATAAGAAACCGGGACAGCTTTCCGGCGGCCAGCAGCAGAGGGTGGCCATCGCCAGAGTTTTGGCCATTCAGCCGACGGTACTTTTAATGGACGAGCCGCTGACGGCGCTGGACGCCAAATTAAAAGACCGGCTCCGCGTAGATTTGGGTATAATGCTTCGGCAGCTTGGAATCACAACAATTTATGTAACCCATGACCAGGCGGAAGCCATGGCCATTGCGGACCGTATAGCAATTATGAACAAGGGCATTATCGAGCAGATTGATACGCCGGAAAATATTTATACAAAGCCGGCGACGGACTTCGTTGCCCAATTTATAGGAAAAATCAATAAATTTACCGGAAAGGTTATGAAACAGGCGGATTCCTGTATGGTCAATCTGGGATTTGCGCAGGTACCTTATACCGGAAAAAATCCGGTGGGCGACGGCGAAGAAATTTCCGTATTTTTACGTCCGGAGGATATGTCCATTGCTGAAGATGGGGTTGTCGCAACAGTTGAGCAGTGCGCCTTCATGGGCGATTATTGCCGGATTGCCGCCGAACTGGACGGTCAGAAGATTTTCTTTGAGGCGCCAAATACGGTAAAAGTGGGAAAGGATGAGAGGATTCATTTAAATATTCAATATGAAAAAATGATGATGTTGTAACGATAAAATAGCCGGTTTTCACCGGCAGAGGAGGAAATAAATGAAAGTAAGTTATTCGGAATTACCTTTATTGGGAAATCCAGTTCTTGAAAATATCGAATTGCTTATAGCATCTGGCGCAGACAGCGTGGAATTGATGATGGATGCGACGCCATGGGATACGGTGGATGGAAATTGGAAGAAAATTGCGAAGGCAATCAATGAGAGAAATTTTGGCATACCATTTACTGTTCATCCGCCGGCCTGGGATACGAATCTGGTCAGCCAGATGGCAGAACTGCGGGAGGCGACCTGGAAGCTGCATGTGGATTCCCTGGAATTTGCCGCTCAGATTGGAGCGAAACAGGTGGTTTTGCATCCGGGTTTTTATGGCTCTCCGGCCTTTGATAAAAAAGAAGCGCAGAACAGGGCGCTGGAGCTGACGGCCAAAATTGCAGAGATTGCAAAGGCTTTGGGCTTAAAGCTGGCCTTTGAAAATGTCGGTTACCATGGCCAGTCGCTGTTTACCTTTGATGAATACGCCTGTGCGCTGGAGGGCATTGACGATACGGTCCAGTATTTGATTGATATTGGCCATGCCAATATTAACGGATGGGATGTTCCTGCTTTGATTCGCAAAGTGGCTCCGAGATTGTGCGGCTTACATATTCATGATAATAACGGAAATTCGGACCAGCATCTTCCGATTGGCGACGGAGCGCTGGAATGGAATTCCATTTATGCGGCCATGCGGGAAGTGCCGAAAACCTGCGAATTTATTTTAGAGTATACACCGGGAACGCCGGTAAACCGGCTGCTTGAGGGTAAAGAATTACTCAAGAAAAATGTATTTGACTGTCAAATTGAAGAGTAGAAGTTTCTACCTCCATTAAAAGGGTGTCCGAGAGGGCACTCTTTTTTTGATGAAATCACGGAAAAATAGTTAAAAAATAAACTAACAATATTGCAATTTGAATAATAAGTGATAGAATAGTAATGACAAATTCGTCAATATTCCCAATCTGACATAATTAAGCAAAGCAGTTGGATAAAGGGAAAGAGGAGGTGACTTAATTCCATGGAATGGACAATAACAGCTGATGCCCCTGGCCGGGTCTGCCTGATGCAGGGGAACGAAGCCGTTGTGCGTGGAGCGGTGGAAGCCGGTATAAATTTTGCGGCGTCTTATCCGGGTTCTCCGTCTTCACAGGTACTGGGTATGTTGGGAAAGATTGCCCGGGAACGAAATTTTTATGCGGAGTGGTCAACGAATGAGGTGTGTGCGTTGGAAGCTTGTATCGGTGCGTCGCTTGCAAATGCACGGTCATTATGTGTTGTTAAACAGAATGGCTTACTCTGCGTAGCGGATGCGCTTCATTGCGGCGCACAGCATGGTATTAAAGGAGGTCTTGTCATTATCACGTCGGATGACCCGAGCGCACATTCAAGTACGAATGAGTTTGATTCGCGTTATCAGGCCATGTCTGCCGACGTGCCGATGCTTGAACCGACGAATATGCAGGAAGCAAAGGATATGATGCCATATGCCTTTGAGCTTTCCGAAAAAACACAACAGATGGTTATTGTACGTTTGACAACCCGTGTTTGTCATGGACGTGGAAATGTGGTTCTGGGTGAACTCCCGGAAAAACCACATCAGATGCAGCAGGTCGGAGAGTGGGACCGTTTGACCTGCGTTAATTATCTGCATGAGCCGATGCTCAAAAAACTGGACGGAATTCAGGAGATATTTGAAACCTGTCCGTACAATCATTACGAGGGACCGGAGGAACCAAAGAAATTAATCGTAGCCGGGGGTACGGGAAGGCTTTACTGCCATGAAGCCATTCGCCGCCTGGGAATCGGTGATGAGGTTGGCCTTTTAAGCCTTGCGACCGTGTGGCCGCTGCCGGAAAACTATATTCTCCGGTATTTGCGTTTGGCGGAGCAGGTATTAATTTTGGAAGAAGTAGACCCGGTATTGGAGCATAATCTGGAGGCGATTGCCGGTAAGAATCGTCTGAATATTGTATTTTCGGGGCGTTCCGACGGCGCATTGCCGCGTATCGGAGAATTGAATCCGGATATTGTCATGAATGCAGTGGCAGCTCTGGCGGATACGCCGGATTATGAGCAGAAAACAGGCGTGTCGGACAGCCTTCCGGTGCGTGATTTGACATTCTGTGCCGGATGTCCGCATCGCGCGACCTTCTACTTATTAAAGAAAGCATTAAAATATGAGAAAAACCCGGGAATCGTTGTCGGCGATATCGGCTGCTACATTATGTCCAGCCAGGCGGCTGGCTTCTGGGCTTATCAGGCCTGCAATGCCATGGGTTCCGGTGTGAATCTGGCGGAGGGTCTTGGACAATTGACGGCCTATGGTCTGGACCAGAAGGTTGTGACGATGTGCGGCGACTCCACATTTTTCCATACGATTATTCCTGGCCTTGTCAATGCCAGCTATCATCATGCGAATATGCTGTTGATGGTTCTGGATAATTCGGCGACGGCGATGACGGGCTTCCAGCCCCATCCTGGAACCGGAATTACGGCGATGGGCGACCATACCCAGGCCATGTCTATTGAGAAAATCTGTGAAGCGATTGGCTGTCAGGTAACGATTGCCGACCCGTTTGACGTACAGGGCACATCCAAAGTCCTTCGGGATTTATTAAATCAGGATGGTCTGAAGGTTCTCATTATGAAGCAGCCTTGTGCGACACTGATGACAAAACAGAATACAAAGCGTCTGAAAGTTTATGTAGACCAGGATGTCTGCTATGGCGACGGCTGCGGCTGTGATAAGTTCTGCAGTCGTGTCTGGGGATGTCCGGGAAATTCATGGGATTTCACAAAGAATAAAGCGAAAATTGACCCGATGTCCTGCGTGGGCTGCGGAGTTTGCGCGCAGCTTTGTCCGTCCGGCGCTATTAAAGTGGAAGGCGGTGAGGAAGCATGAAAAAGTTACGATTTGACCCGTTGAACATTGTCATCTGCGGCATTGGCGGTCAGGGAAATGTACTGGCTTCTGAAATCGTTGCCAGCACGATGAATGACAAGGGCTATCGGGTAGCTGTGGGTGAAACTTACGGCGCCTCCCAGAGGGGCGGTTCGGTTATGAGCCATGTGCGGGTATCCGAAACGGAGGATTTGGGCGTTTTGATTCCTTCCGGTGAAGCCCATATTATTATCGGTTTTGAACCGCTTGAAACATTGCGTATGGCCCGTCAGTATGCCGGCGCCGATACGATGGTTATTTATGACCCGCGTCCGATTTATCCGCTGGGGGTACTGCAGGGCAATCAGTCCTATCCGGCCGTGGAGGATATTACAAAAGAACTGGAAGAATTAACCGCCGAGGCCCATGCGGTGCGGGCTGCGGATATTGCCATGGAAATCGGTGATACGAGGGCGGCCAATGTGGCTCTTCTCGGTGCGTTCAGCCGTCTGCCGGGCTCACCGTTAACGACGGAAGAATTAGAGGTCATTTTGACGCAGCGTTTCCAGGGCCATGCGCTGGAAATTAATCAGAAAGCTTTTGCAAAGGGCTGTGAGGCCATTGACGGGGAAGGGGGCGGCGCAGATGAATGATATCATTACGGTGCATTTCAGACATCATACGACAGATGCGACCTTAACCCTGAAACTTCCAAGAAATACAGTGATTGATACACTGACGCCACATTTATACGAAGCGGGATTTATAGACCCCCAGAAGCCGGGGTATAGATATCTTGTTCAGGACCATCTTTGCGGTTCCAAGCACATTCTTGGAAACTATCTGCCGGACAGTGCGGATGAGATGACTGTGAAGGTATTTAATATACCGACGATTATGACATAGGGGGGATATGAAATGTTAAGTACATTTGCACTTGATACACAAGTGATTAAGCCTGGTCTTTGTACGGGCTGCGGTGCTTGCCAGGGCATGTGCCCTTATTGGGATTCTTATGAAGGCCGTACAATATGTTTTTTTGATTGCGAGCGCACGGAAGGCCGCTGCCAGGCGTTCTGTCCGCGTATGCCGGCAGATTTGGATGCTTTGAAAAATAAATTCTTTCCGGCCGAAACTCTGACACCGGAAATCGGACCGTTTCGGGGACTTTACCTGACACGGGCCACGGACCCGGATATCCGCGGCCATGCACAGCATGGCGGTACAATGACCGCATTGGTGGAACTGGCTTTGAAGGAAGGATTTATCGATTCCGCCGTGCTGACCAAATCCAAAGGCGGTTTGGGCGCCGAAGGCGTTCTTGCCACAACAGCCGGAGAGATTCGTGCCTGCTCCGGAAGCACCTTCCAGATTCCGCCGACATTGGCTGTTTTAAATCGGGCGTTAAAAGAAAACCAATATCACAAAATCGGCGTTGTCGGGACACCGTGTAAGACGCTGGCTGTTTATAAAATGAAATCCAAACCATTGCCGGATAACGATAACAATGCGGATAATATCGGAATGGTCTTCGGACTGTTCTGCGGATGGGGATTGGAATGGCAGGACATTCATCGTCTGACGGCAAAATATGCGGACCCGGAGAAGGTCAGCCATATGGATATTCCGCCAAGCAAATATCATTCCCTGGTACTTCGGGAGGATGGAAAAGATATCTCCGTCGATTTGGACGAGGTCAATCCGATAGTGCGTCAGGCGTGCCATGCCTGCACGGATATGACGGCCGAATTCAGTGATTTATCTGTGGGCGGCGCCCGGAGCGCCGACGGCTGGGATGTGGATAAGGGCTGGAATCAGGTGATTGTCCGCACACAAAAGGGCGAAGAACTCTTAAATCTGGCCCGGGCGAAGGGCGTTCTGGAATTTAAGGACGTACCGGAAACCGGCCTTGAAAAAATCAAAAATGCTTCTATGGGAAAGAAGCGCAATGGAACAAACTATCTGAACAGCCTGTAATACAATATGCTCAGAAAAAATGAATAAGCTCCCCTTGAATTGGATAATTTGATAAAGATTATCTGTTTCAAGGCGGAGCTTTATTGTATATTATAATGATGTTTTTTGAAATTAAGTTCAGATTTTTGGACAAAATGTCAGATTTTGGGATGGTGAAAACAAAATTTCTAAAGTATACTTCTTCTATAAAAACCGTTTAAGGTGGAGAAGGAGGAGCATTTAGTATGAAAAAGAATTGGCGTAATAAGGTAGCGGTCGGATTGTCCGCAATCATGGTTATGGGAGCGCTTGTCGGCTGCGGCGGCGGAGACAGCAAAGAGACGACGGCCGCGTCTGAGGGTGAAACGGGGGAAACAACGGCAGCGGCTGCGGAAGGCGAGGTCGAAGACCTTTCCGCCGATAATACATTGACATTATATTCAACCGAGTCCGATGATTTGATTAATCTGATTGTTCCCGGATTTGAGGAAGAAACAGGAATTAAGGTAGATATCATTACCGGAGGCTCCGGCGAAATTCTGAAACGTCTTCAGTCCGAATCCAACGAGCCGATTGCCGACGTACTGCTTGGATGCAGCTACTTAATGGCGAAGTCCAACGAAGATTTGTTCCAGGAATATGTATCTCCGAATGAAGAATATGTTTTGGACGAATTCAAGAGCGACGGAGCGATTAATCAGTACAAGATGGGCTGCAGCGTATTGCTAGTAAATAAAGATTTGGTTGGCGATATTGAAATTAAAGGTTACGAAGATTTGCTGAATCCTGAACTTAAAGGTAAAATTGCGACAGCCGATGCGGCTGGTTCCAGTTCCGCATTTGACCATTTAACCAACATTCTCGTAGATTTCTCCGAAGAGGGTCAGTATGAAAGCGACGAAGCCTGGGAATATGTTCAGGAACTCTTAAACAATATTAATGGCAATGTTCTCGAATCCTCCAGCGCCGTACATAAGGGCGTTGTTGAAGGCGAATATGCCGTAGGTATCACCTATGAAGACCCGGCCTGCAGCTATATCATGGATGGCGCGGACAATGTGGAAGTTGTTTACATGGAGGAAGGCGTTGTTATGTGCGGTTCTGCCCTCATGGTTGTTAAGGGAACGGACCACTTATCCAATGCACAGAAATTTGTTGATTATGTATTAAGTGAAGAAATTCAGAATAAATTCGGAACCGAAGCCTGCCTGCGTGGTGTTCGCTCAGATTCTGTTGTTGGCGACCACATGGCACAGCTTGACGAAATCAATACAATCACAACAGATTTTGGTTATGTTTCCGAACATAAAGATGAATGGGCTGAAAAATGGACCGAGTGTGTAACAAACGTTGAATAATTGCTCGTTAAGTACAAAGGAGAGGATGCCCCTGCAGTTTTGGGGTATCCTCTCAATTTTTAAATAAAAATCTGGATGAAAAGGCGGAATGAATATGAGCTACCCTATTACATTTGAACATGCCGTAAAAAAATATGGCGATAACATCATTATACCGGACCTCTCGCTGGAGATTCATGACGGAGAATTTTTTACACTGCTGGGACCTTCGGGCTGCGGAAAAACAACCTTACTTCGTATGGTAGCCGGTTTTAATTCCATTGAGGGCGGAGAAATACGTTTTCAGGACAAAGTGATTAACAATGTGGCCCCGTCAAAGCGAAATATCGGTATGGTTTTCCAGAACTATGCTATTTTTCCGCATTTGACGGTATTTAAAAATGTGGCCTTCGGTCTGCAGGAACGGAAGGTGGATAAACAGGAGATAACCCGTCGGGTGGATGACATCTTAAAGACCGTACATATTGAAAATCTCCGGGACCGTCTGCCGCAGAATATGTCCGGCGGACAGCAGCAGCGCGTCGCCCTGGCCCGCGCCATTGTGGTGCGTCCGGACGTACTGCTGATGGACGAGCCCCTCTCCAATTTGGATGCGAAGCTGCGTGTGGAAATGCGTAATGTCATCCGGGAAATCCAGCATGCCGTGGGAATCACAACAATTTATGTAACTCATGACCAGGAGGAAGCCCTGGCCATCAGCGACCGCATCGGCGTTATGCATAACGGCGTTCTCCAGCATGTGGGCAGACCTCAGAATATTTATCAGCGGCCGGCCAACGAATTTGTTGCCACATTTATCGGGCGCAGTAATATTTTATCGGCCCATTGTGTCCGCGAATTGGACGATTTTGTCCTCGAATTTGACGGAAACTATAAGGTGAAGGTGAAAAATCTTCTGCCGGAGGCACAAAATGTGGATGAAGTGCGGGTGTCCGTGCGGCCGGAGGAATTTATCATTACCGAGGGCGAAGAAGGTATACCGGGAACTATCCGCGACAGCGTATTCCTCGGCCTGAATACGCATTATTTTATTACGCTGGATAACGGACAGGAAATTGAAACCATTTCCGAATCGGAGCTGGAGGGAATTATTCAGAACGGAAGCCGGATTCGATTAAAGGTTAAAGCGAATAAAATGAATGTTTTCAATACCGACGGAAGCATGAACCTGACCCGGGGGGTGGTAAATGATGTCAAATAAATTCAAACCAAAAAACCGGTTTCAAATGGACATTTGGTTTGTCACGACCGTTTTATGTATGCTCTTTTTTATTTTCGGATTGGTGTATCCGATTCTGAAAATCTTTCGATTGAGTGTCATTAACGGTGAGGGTGAATTTACTCTGGCCTATTTTGCCAAATTTTTTGGCAAACCTTATTACTTAAAAGCTCTGTTTAACAGCTTAAAGGTGTCCGTTTGCGCGACCATCTGTGCCGTTGTTCTCGGAACGATTGTTGCCTATATTATGAAAACGATGAAGATTTTAGGCAAGGGAGCGCTGGATATTATCATCATTATTACGATGCTCTCGCCGCCGTTTATCGGCGCTTACAGTTGGATTCTGCTCTTGGGCCGCAGCGGCTCGATTACAACACTGATTAAAAATCTGACAGGAATCACGCTGCCGTCCATTTACGGCTTTCCGGGGATGCTGCTTGTATTTACCATGCAGTTATATCCTCTGATTTATCTGTATGTGTCGGGCGCCTTAAAGAACATGGACAATTCCCTGCTGGAAGCTGCGGAGAACTTCGGCTGTACGGGAATCAAGCGGGTTTTCCGGGTGGTCCTTCCGCTGATTGCGCCGATGATGTTTTCCGGCGGACTTCTTGTATTCATGCGGAGCATGGCGGATTTCGGTACGCCCCAGTTAATTGGCGAAGGTTACCGGACCATGCCTTATCTGATTTATAATGAGTTTATCAGTGAAATGGGCGGCGATGACGGATTTGCCGCAACATTAAGCGTTTTAATGGTTATCTTGACAACTGTGTTATTCTTAATACAGAAGTGGATTTCTAAAAAAATGTCTTTCAGCATGAGCGCGACGAATCCGGTTCAGCCAAAGCAATATCACGGATGGAAAAATATGCTCGCCCATATTTTCGTCTACCTGGTGGTACTTATCGGGCTGATGCCGCAGTTGACCGTCACTTATACCTCCTTTAAGAAAACGAGCGGGCGAATCTTCGTGGACGGATTTGGATTGGACAGCTATCGCACCGCATTCAGTAAGATGGGCGCTTGTATCCGAAACACGTTTACATACAGTATTCTTGCCGTGGCGATAATTGTCGTCATCGGAACTCTGATTGCCTATATTACCGTGCGCCGTCCGAATTTGGTGACGAATCTGCTGGATATACTGACAATGATGCCGTATATCATTCCGGGTTCTGTTATGGGTATCGCCCTGTTACTCGGATTTAATAAACGTCCGATAATGCTTGTGGGCAGCGTGACGATTATGCTTCTGGCCTATGTCCTGCGGCGTATGCCATATACGATACGTTCCAGTGCGGCCATACTTTCGGGCATCCATCCGAGTATTGAGGAAGCGTCCATCAGTCTTGGAGCGTCGAATCTGAAAACGTTTCTTAAAGTTACTGCGCCGATGATGGCGCCGGGGGTGCTGTCGGGAGCGATTTTGAGCTGGATGACGATTATCAGTGAATTAAGCGCCTCCGTATTGCTTTATGTCAATAAAACACAGACCATGACCATTGCGATTTATACGGAGGTTGTCCGGGCAAACTATGGTACGGCCGCGGCGTTATCCGTCATGCTTACGTTGTCCACGGTTATTGTGTTGCTTATTTTCTTTAAGATATCGGGCAGCCGGGAAATCAATTTATAAAATAGAAAGGGGTGGTACTCACATGCCATATCAGAAACGGGGCTTTTGCAGGCAGATTCAGCTGGCCTTTTCCCGTTACGTTGCCGTACTTGTGGGACTGCTCCTTTTATTTTGGATTATTTTTATAGTTGCAACCTCGGTGACGGCTTCCCATGCAAATTACCGGGCCAACGCCAATTTAAAGGCAAAACTGGATTTGGAAATCGAAGCCTATCAGACCTATATGGAAAGCACAAAGGATAACCCTTTGTATGAAAATTGTTTCCGTGAGAAAACCTCAAGCCCGGAGCTTTACCAGGAGCTTTATGACTTTGTGCGGGCGAGGGAGTGCGGCAGTCTCTTTTATGTTATTGACGGCGAGGGAGATATTTTACTGACAAACGCCTGGTCGGCCAGAGACAGTTATACGGCGACAAGTCACGACCAGCGTCAGTTTTTGCGGCGGTTGGAGAGCGGGAATACGGACGGCATGTGTTACCATGAGAGCCGGACCGGAAACCGTGAAATCTGTTATTTAATCGGACGGAGAATATGTCTGACGGAAACCGAGCGCGGTTATCTGGTATTTGAATTGCTGGAAGATGAAATGAAACAGATGATTTCGGAAAAATACCGGGACGTGGTTATCCTGAGAGATAATTTCCATCGGGTGATTGCCAGCAGCGACGATACGCTGGTGGATTCTCTGGGAATGTTTGAGGGAAAAGAGAGCAAGGCCCACCGGATGGCTGTCAATGACATGGAGTATCTGGTATATTCCAGTCAGTGCCGGCTTTTGGATATTGAGATTCTGACCATGGATTCCCTGACGATGTTTAATATGATTATTAAATACGGGGTGATATTGATTTTTATTGCGGCGATGATGATGATTATTATGATTAGTCTGTTATCCCGTTCCGTAGGGACGCGGCTGTCCCGGCCGCTGGAGCAGCTTCAGCAGGCCATCGACGCGTTTCAGAGCGGGAATATGGATTTTCAACTGAGCATCGACTGCGCCGACGAATTTCAGTATTTGTCCCATCGTTATATGGACCTGACCGCAGAAATCCGGGAGCTTGTCGCACAGAATGTGGAAATCGCCGACAGGGCCAGACTGGCGGAAATCCGGGAGCTTCAAACCCAGTTTGACCCGCATTTTATCTTTAATATCCTTCAAACTATCCAATATATGAATTACGAGGACCCGATGAAGTCGGTACAGATGATTCAGCTTTTATCGAATCTTTTAAGGTACAGTATCGGAACCGGGAAAACCCAGGTCGTTTTGAAAAATGATATTCAATATATTCAGACCTATCTGGAATTACAGAAGATTCGCCTGGATGAAAATCTGACCTATGATATCCGGATTCCCGAAGAAATGGAGGACTGCCTGATTCCGAAGCTTATTATCCAGCCGTTGGTGGAAAATTGTATCCGCCACGGATATCGCAAAAAAGCGTCTCTGGATATTGTCATCAGCGGGGAAATTGACGGAGCGGATGCCTTTCTCAGAGTGACGGATAATGGGGATGGAATTTCGGGGGAAGGATTGGAAAAAATCAACCGAAAACTTGAAAGCTCGGCAATGCCGTCGGACGCCCATATTGGGCTGCAGAATACCCACTGCCGTCTGCGGCTGACTTATGGAGAACCTTATGGAATACAAATTTCGAGCAGGGAAAAAATAGGAACAGAGATTTTAATTCATTTTCCGGTTCGAAGAGGAGGAACAGAGGATGTATCGGGTATTGATAGTGGAAGATGAAAAAGTGATACGAAAAGGAATTATTTATGTCATCGACTGGGCGGCGCTCGATTGTCTTGTCGTCGGAGAAGCTGAGAATGGACAGCAGGGGCTTGATATGATTGAGCGGTTTCGGCCCGATATTGTCATTACGGATGTCCGTATGCCGTTGATGGATGGGCTGGAAATGATTCGTAAGGGCCGGGAAAAACAAAGTTTTGAGGCGATTCTTTTATCGGCCTACGACGATTTTGATTATGTGCAGAAGGCGCTGCATCTGGAGGCCTGTGAATATTTACTGAAACCGGTGGATAATGACGGATTGACCCGGGCTATTATCGAAGCATGCCGTAAGACGGACCGGAGAAATGAAGTCCGGTGGCTGGAAACAACCTGGAAGGAAAGCCAGAAAAACGCCTCCGGCCCGGCAGATAGCCTGGATATTCTGGAACTGGAACAGAAGAAACAAAAATTATCCTTCTATCCCGGGAAAATGGTCCGGTATGTTCAGCAGCATTATGCGGAGCGGATGAGCCTGCAGAATCTGAGCGATACCTATAAGGTCAGCGCCGCCTATTTGAGTCGGGAGTTTAAAAAAGAGATGGGCTGCTCTTTTAATGATTTCTTAAACCGATACCGGATACACTGTGCGATTCAGATTATGAAAACGGAAAAAATCCGTGTTTATGAAATTGCGGCCCTATGCGGTTTCAGCGATTATAAATACTTTATTTCAATATTCCATAAATATGTAGACTGTACGCCGACAGAGTTTATGGAATTTCAACACCGGGAGCGCATACAGCGCGATGACAATGACACAGAGGAGGAATCAACGATGATACAGCTTGTGGCCTGCGATATCGACGGAACATTGCTGCACGGGGAAGAAACGGAACTGAAACCGGCAGTGATAGACGAGATACGGCGTTTAAAAAAGAAAAATATTTTGTTTTGTCCGGCCAGCGGCCGTCAGTATACGAGCCTGCGCCGATTGTTTCGGGAGGTGGCGGATGATATTTATTATATGTGTGAAAACGGCGCGGTTATCTATGGACCGGGAAGCCCGGGGGAGGTTCTGGCAAAAACAGAGATTCCCAGGGATAAGGCCGAGGCGCTGTGCCATGAGATTATATCCAGGGATAATTGCGATGTTTTAATTTCCGGAGCGAATATGAGTTATCTTTGCCCGAAGGAAATGGAAATTGTGCGGGTCATCCGGGATTTTACCGGGAATAATATGACGATTGTCGCTTCTCCCGGGGAAGTACCCGAGCCCATCGTAAAAATCTCGGCATACTGCCGGGACGGGGCGGTCAGCATTGATAAACCTCTTGGAGACCGTTGGCGGGATTTCTTTAATGTGGCGGTGGCCGGAGAACCGTGGCTCGATTTCACCCTGGCCGATAAGGGCAGCGCCATCCGGCAGTTGAGCCGGATACTTTCGATTCCTCTGGAAAACATGATGGCTGTCGGCGATAATTACAATGATGTGACCATGCTCCGGGGCGTTGGGCATCCGGTGCTTATGGAAAATGCGGTGGAGGCTTTAAAAAAACAGTTTCCGAAGCGGTGCGTCCGGGTGACGGATGTCCTTGAAACATTGTAACCCTATTGCAAATCCGTATCAGGTGTGCTATATTATCAGTAATTGAATAAATAACAGCAGGTGTCAGATTGAAACATTTTCATATCTGGTGAAAAGGGAAACAGGTGAGAATCCTGTACGAACTCGTCACTGTATTTAGGGAGCCGAGGCCGAAATATCACTGGGAAACCGGGAAGATGGCCGAAGGCGTTGAACTATAAGCCAGGAGACCTGCCTGACTGTTGTACGGGAACATCACGTTCCAGACCACGAGTAATTGGTTGTACATATGAAATTGAAACGGCGATTTTGTATATGCGACCCTTTGCGTGTTTTTATAGCAAAGGGTTTTATTGATATACGCCCAAATGCCTGCGGCTTTATTGCGTGATTCTTTTGGAATGGTTTTTCCGTATATTATTCAACAATACAGACAGACTGAAAAATGGTCGGAAAGAGGAGGAGAATCATGAAAAAGAGATTCGCAGCATTTTTAGCGGCAGCCCTGGTGGGAACAATGATTTTATCTGGCTGCAGCAGCAAGACGGAGGAAACAGAGGCAGCAGAGACAACCGCTGAAACAGCGGCAGAAACGAAGGTGGATGAAACGGAAACAGCAGAAACAACAGCAGGCGAAGCCGCAGATAAGGTGATTATGGTAGTCAGCTTCGGAACAAGCTATAACGATAGCAGAGAAGCTACGATTGGCGCTATTGAAAATGCGATAGCGGACGCCTATCCGGAATATGACGTGCGCCGGGCGTTTACAAGCCAGATTATCATTGATAAGCTGAAAGAACGTGACGGACTTGAAATTGATAATGTGGAGGAAGCTCTGGACAGAGCCGTAGCCGACGGTGTTAAGACGTTGGTCGTTCAGCCGACCCATTTGATGGACGGATATGAATATACGGATTTGGCAGACGCCTTGAAGGATTATGAGGATAAGTTTGAGCAGGTTGCCCTGGCTGAGCCATTATTGACAAGCGATGAGGATTTTGATGCCGTAGCGAAGGCAATTACAGAAGCGACGGCTTCTTACGATGACGGCGAGACAGCGATTAGTTTCATGGGACATGGTACGGAAGCGGACTCCAACGAAGTTTATGCAAAGCTTCAGGATGTGGTGACGGCGGCCGGTTATGAAAACTATTTCATCGGAACAGTTGAAGCCGAGCCTTCTGTGACGGACGTCATTGCGGCAATTAATGAAAAAGGAACATACACAAAAGTTGTACTGGAGCCTTTGATGGTTGTTGCCGGCGACCATGCAAATAATGATATGGCCGGTGATGAAGAGGACTCCTGGAAGAGTCAGATTGAGGCGGAGGGCTATGAAGTCGAGTGTGTCATTAGAGGTCTCGGCGAACTTCCGGCTATCCAGGATATCTATGTAGCACATACACAGGCGGCCATTGACAGTCTTGCAAAATAATTCAATGATATGGAGAAACGATGTTGAAAAAACGAATAATTTATATTGCAGCGCTTCTCATGACGATTACCGGTGTGCTTGGCACACCGGTAATCTGCCATGGGGAAGAAAATTCAGAAACGGCCGAAGAAAGCCAGGTATCGGACCTGATTGCTTCGGATGATGAGCGGACGGTCCAGCAGGCCGTCGGAGAAGAAGGGGCGGAACCCGTTTATGCCCAAAATCTGAAAGAGGGAACGTATACCATTGAGGTGGATTCCAGTTCCTCTATGTTTCGCATCGTGAATGCGGAGCTGACAGTCAAAGACGGCGCGATGACGGCGCGCATCACCCTGGGCGGCAAAGGCTATTTAAAATTATTTATGGGAACCGGAGTGGAGGCCGTAGCGGCCGATGCATCGGCCTATGCAGATTTTTCAGAGGACAGCGAAGGCGCCTATACCTATGAAGTTCCGGTGGAAGCCCTGAATAAAGAACTGGAATGTACCGGTTTCAGTAAGCGAAAAGAAAAATGGTACGACCATCAGATTTTTTTTAAGGCGGATACCCTTCCGGCAGAAGCCTTCGTTATGGAACAGGAAACCATCGATATGCAGGACGGGGATTACAGGGTCGATGTAGAATTGGCCGGAGGCACCGGAAAGGCGGAAGTTACCTCCCCGGCCCGGCTCCATATTGAAGAGAAAAAAGCGACGGCGTCCATTGAATGGAGCAGCCCGAATTATGATTATATGGTGGTCAACGGTGAAAAATATCTTCCGGTGAATACGGAAGGCAACAGCGTTTTTGAAATTCCCGTACTCGTATTTGACGAGGCGATGACGGTGACGGCGGATACGACGGCAATGAGCGTGCCCCATGAAATCGAATATACGCTGACATTTGATAAGGCGTCGATTCAGAGCGAAGGCGGCCAGACAACATGGATAGCCGGAATCGTGATTGTCGTCATTGCGGCGGTTATTGTCGTGTTTGTGATTCGGAAAAAGAAGGGAATTTCGAATGAAGCTTAAAAAAGGCATTTTCAGTTTTTTTATCCTTTTTATCCTAGTGATAACCCTGGCCGCCTGCGGTTCGCCGCAGGCGGCGGGGGACAGGCTGTCTGAGGACAGGGATATCAGTCCGGAAATTGAATATGAGGGCCGGATGCCTCTGGAATATGCACAGGAATTTGCGATAGACAAATATAGCGGCGGTTATGCGTTGATTTCCATAGCCGACGGCAGCCGTTTTTTGGTTGTACCGGAGGCGAAGGAAGCGCCGGAAAATCTGGATGAGGATATTGTTGTCCTGAAACAGCCGATGAACCGTATCTATATGGTGGCCTCGGCGGTCATGGATATGTTTCGGGCCATCGACGCGCTGGATGCCATACGGCTTTCGGGAACGGATGCGGACGGATGGTATATTGAAGAGGCGAAAGCTGCCATGGAGGCGGGCGATATACTCTATGCAGGAAAATACAGTATGCCGGATTACGAGCGGATTTTATCCGAGGGCTGCCGTCTGGCCATTGAAAATATGATGATTACGCATACGCCGGAGGTTCAGGAAAAACTGGAGGGCTTCGGCATCCCGGTGCTTGTTGACCGTTCCAGCTATGAATCCCATCCCCTTGGGCGGATGGAATGGGTAAAGCTGTATGGCGTGCTGATGGGAAAGGAAAATGCGGCGGAAGCCGCTTTTGAGGCTCAGACAGAAGCGCTGGCGGATATCAGTCATCAGGAAACTACGGGAAAAACAGTGGCCTTTTTCTATTTGACGGCCAACGGTTCTGTCAATGTCCGCAAATCTTCGGATTATGTGCCGAAAATGATTGAGCTGGCCGGGGGCAGATATATTTTTGAAAATCTCGGGGATGAAGAGAGTAAATCTTCGTCAACGAATATGCAGATGGAGGAATTTTATGCCGGGGCCAGGGACGCGGATTTTCTTATTTATAATAGTACGGTAGACGGAGAAATCGGGTCTGTGGAGGAGCTTTTGGCAAAAAGTGATTTGCTGAAGGATTTCAAAGCGGTCAAAGAGGGACATGTCTGGTGTACGACACGTAATTTTTATCAGGAATCCATGTCGCTGGGAACTTTTATTATGGATATTTATAAAATACTCACAGAGGGCGAAACTGCGGATACGCAGTATATCTATTTGCTGCGATAGAAAAGAGATGATATAAATATGAAAGCCAAAGGATACGGGAAGGCGGATATGGGGACGGGAAAACGGCGCAGAGAAATAAGATATATCCTTTCCTTTGCCATCTTAGCCGGTTTGCTTTTATTATTATTAGTGTGGAATATTTGCGCCGGGAGCGTTTCGGTCGTACCCGGCGAGATTGTAAAGAGTCTTCTGGGGCAGGAAATTGATGAAACCGCGGCCAATATTCTCTGGAAAATCCGCTGGCCGAGGGCGTTGGCCGCAGCCATCCTTGGCGGTGCGCTGGCGCTTTCCGGGTATCTGTTACAGACGTTTTTTCATAATCCGATTGCGGGTCCCTTTGTTCTTGGCATTTCTTCGGGAGCTAAATTGGCCGTGGCCCTGGTCATGGTATTTTCTCTTGGAAATTTTCTGAGAATCAGTTCGGCCGTGATGATTATTGCCGCCTTTGCCGGAGCCATGCTGTCTATGGGTTTCGTACTTCTCATGTCCAAAAAAGTGAATCGTATGTCTATGCTGATTATCAGCGGAGTTATGATTGGGTACATATGCTCGGCGATTACGGATTTGGTGGTGACCTTTGCCGACGATGCGGATATCGTGAATCTGCACAACTGGTCAAAGGGGAGTTTTTCAGGAATCACATGGGAAAATGTGGCGGTTATGTCCGTGGTGGTTTTTGCGGTGTTCTTTGTCCTGATTTTTATGTCGAAGCCCATCAGCGCTTACCAGATGGGAGAGGCCTATGCCCGGAACATGGGTATAAATATCCGGTTATTTCGGGCGGCGCTGGTTGTTTTGTCCAGCATTTTATCCGCATGTATCACGGCCTTTGCCGGGCCGGTGTCCTTTGTGGGAATTGCAGTTCCCCATTTGGTAAAGAATCTTTTTCAGACATCGAAGCCGATTCTTATGATTCCCGCCTGTTTTTTGGGCGGCGGCGTTTTTTGCCTGTTTTGCGATTTGCTTGCGAGAACACTGTTTGCCCCGACAGAACTGAGTATCAGTACGGTTACTGCGGTTTTTGGAGCGCCGGTTGTCATTCTGATTATGATATACCGTCAAAAGGAGAAAATGTGACAGATGGAGAAAAAATATTTTTATACAGAGGCAATGACGGTGGGATACAATGGGGTTCCGCTCATTCAAAATATTCAAATCCATATTGGTCAGGGGGAGATATTGAGCCTCATCGGGCCAAACGGCGCAGGAAAATCTACTATATTAAAGAGTATCGCGGGCCAGTTAAGACTTTTGGGCGGCGCTGTTTATCTGGACGGTCGGGAACTGGCCAAAATGCCGGGCAGCGAGCTGTCCCGGAAAATGGCCGTCGTATTTACGGAGCGGATTCATTCGGAGATGATGACCTGCGAGGATATTGTGGCGACGGGGCGCTATCCCTACACGGGGAGGTTTGGGCTCTTGTCGGAAAGGGACAGAAAAGCCGTCGGGGAGGCGATGGCCCTGGTTCATGCGGCGGAGCTTCGCAATCAGGATTTTATGAAAATCAGCGACGGCCAGAGACAGCGTATTATGCTGGCCCGGGCCATTTGTCAGGAACCGGAGATTATTTTACTGGACGAGCCGACGTCCTATCTGGATGTGAAATATAAACTGGAATTTATGACGATTCTTCAGGAGATGACACGGAAAAAGAAACTTTCGGTGATTATGTCCCTGCACGAGCTGGATTTGGCGGAACGAATTTCGGACCGGATTCTGTGTGTCCGGGAGAAGCGGGTTGAAAAATTCGGTACGCCGGAGGAAATATTTGTGCCCGGATATATTTCCAGTCTTTTTGGAATATCGGCGGGAAATTTTGACGAGGGCAGCGGCCTGACGGAATTGGAAGCGCCGAAGGGGCCTCCGGAGGTCTTTGTTATCGGCGGAGCCGGAGCCGGGCGAAGGGTTTTCCGCCAGCTTCAGAGAAAAGGCATACCTTTCGTCACAGGGATTTTGTATGAAAATGATTTGGATTACCCGACGGCCCGGGCTTTGGCGGCCCATGTAGTGTCGGCGGAAGCCTTTGAACCCGTTTCCGGGGAAACACTTGCGCAGGCCGAAGCATGGATAGAGCAATGCCGGTATGTCATTTGCAGCAGGACGTCCTTCGGCATATGGGAGGAAGCCAATTGCCGGTTATTAGAATATGCGAAAAAATGCGGGAAGTTAAAGGTAAAACCTATAACTGGTTAGCGAGATTTCTTATTGGACGGCTGGCGGGAAATATGCTATTATTACCTTGTAATCAGGTAGGAAAAATACAAAATAAAGATATAGCAGAGAACAGACTGCGGAAAGAGGTAAGTTATGGCAAAGAAATCCTATGCAGAAAGAAATTTGAAATTTGAAACATTGCAGTTACATGTTGGTCAGGAACAGCCGGACCCGGTGACCGACGCACGGGCCGTACCGATTTATCAGACATCTTCTTATGTATTCCGGAACAGTGACCATGCGGCCGCCCGTTTTGGACTTTCGGATGCAGGAAACATCTACGGACGTTTGACAAACCCGACGGAAGATGTATTTGAACAGCGTATCGCAGCTCTGGAAGGCGGCGTTGCAGCATTGGCCGTAGCTTCCGGCGCAGCAGCAATTTCTTATACGATTCAGAATCTGGCCCAGGCTGGCGACCATATTGTGGCAGCTAAAAATATTTATGGCGGTACATACAATCTTCTGGCACATACATTGCCTCAGTATGGTATTGCGACAACCTTCGTAGACCCATTCAATTATGAAGAGGTTGAAGGCGCTATTCAGGAAAATACAAAGGCGATTCATATTGAAACATTGGGAAATCCGAATTCGGATGTGGTTGATATTGAGAGACTTGCCAATATTGCCCATGCGCATAAGATTCCGCTGGTTGTGGATAATACTTTTGCAACACCTTATCTGGTGCGTCCGATTGAATATGGCGCAGATATCGTCGTTCATTCCGCAACAAAATTTATCGGCGGCCACGGCACAACCATCGGCGGTGTCATTGTTGACAGCGGAAAATTCGACTGGGAAGCCAGCGGCAAATTTGCATCATTGACAGAGCCAAACCCAAGCTATCATGGAATCAGCTTCACAAAAGCCGTTGGCGCAGCGGCTTTCGTTACAAAGATTCGTGCGATTTTGCTTCGTGATACGGGCGCAACCCTTTCACCGTTCCATGCATTTATTTTCCTTCAGGGACTTGAAACCCTGTCACTGCGTGTAGAACGTCATGTAGAAAATGCCTTGAAGGTTGTAGAATATTTGAAAAATCATCCGCAGGTTGAAAAGGTGCATCATCCGGCCATATCCGATGACGCAGAGCAGCAGGCGCTGTATAAAAAATATTTCCCGAATGGCGGCGGCTCCATCTTCACATTTGAGATTAAGGGCGACGCTCAGAAAGCGAAGGACTTCATCGACAATCTGGAACTTTTCTCACTCCTGGCCAACGTAGCCGATGTGAAATCACTTGTTATCCATCCGGCCACAACGACACACAGCCAATGCACCGAAGAAGAATTACTTGACCAGGGTATTAAACCGAATACCATCCGTCTTTCTATCGGAACAGAAAATATCGACGATATTATCGAAGACCTTGAGGAAGCCTTTAAAGCCGTGGAATAATAGAAAATACGAAGGCCGGTGGGACCAGCAAAAGTCCCATCGGCCTTGTTTTCATGAATCATGTCTCGTTTTAAAGAGGTTTGTTAAACTATAAATAATATATCGGGAGTTTAAACATATTCAGAAGAATTAAAAGCCCAAAAATAATTCTTCTTAATCGTGTTTATGGTCCTGGATGATTACACCATTCTGTTCCATCTCTGCGATTTCATCTGCGGAATAGCCAACTTCTTCCATAATTTTAACAGAGTCTTCACCGAGATAAGGACAGCGTCCGATACGTCCTTCTTCATCCTTGATAGCCGGACGCTCTGTAAAGAATACAGGTGTTCTTGCATAGTAAACATTTTTTCCGTCTGGAGTAGTTTTCTTGTAGATATAATCGTTTGCCCAGTTCTGTTCGTCTGTTGCAACTTCTTCCATTGTCTGAACAATTTCAAATGGAATATCTGCTTCGGTTAATTTGTCAATCCATTCATTTAAAGTGAACTGAGCAAATACAGGCTCAAGGACATCAACCATCGTCGGGATGTTCTGAAGCATTGCTTCGTAAGTATTAAAACGAGGGTCCTCTAAGAGGAAATCAGCTCCGGATACTTTGACGAATCTAGGAAGCTGTGTATCATACTGAAGTAATGCCAACTGTAACCAACGTCCGTCTTTGGTCTTATATGTAGTTGCTGTTGCGCTGTTTGTCTGTTTGCGGCTTGTAGGAAGTACACTGCCATATTCCATGGCGCCCATCATCCATGAAATACCATAAACAGCCGTATCTAACAGGGAAACTGTCACACGTTCTCCTTCACCTGTTTTTGTCTGGCGGTATAATGCAGCCAGAATACCGGAAGCCAGTGCAATACCTGCATAGAAATCACCAAAACCTGAAATCGGTACGCCAGGTGCGGTATCTTTTTCCATAATGGATAATGCAACGCCGCCTCTTGAGAAATAGGCTGTGTAGTCAAAACCAGGTTTGTCCTTTAATGGTCCGACTTCACCATATCCAAGAATAGACGCATGAATCAAATGCGGATATTTTTCATGGAGTGTTTCATAATCAAGTCCTAATTTTTTCAGCGCCTGAACACGGTTATTTGTTAAAAATACATTGGCGGATGCAAGAAGTTTACCAAAAGCTTCCTGTCCTTTTGGGTCTTTCAGGTTAATGCAGAGGTCTCTTTTGTTTGCGTTCAATCCATCAAGTCCGTAATCATGTCCGTCTTCACCCGGAGCCGGATATTTGTAGCTGCGGGCGATAACACGGAAATCATCACCCTTTGGTGATTCAACTTTAATAACTTCCGCGCCATAATTTGCTAAAATTCTTCCGCAGGAAGGGCCTGCGATAAATGTTGATAAATCCACTACTCGGATTCCTTCTAATTGTGCCATTTTCAACTCTCCTTAAAATGTGTACAAAATCAACTTGACAACCATGAAAAAAGTATGGGCAAACGGGAACTTCTGAAAGAAAAACGTATCAGGATTGCCGGCATTTATCCTTTGTGTTTTCAGAAGAACATTTTGCCCGGGAAAATATTTTCCAGTTTTTCCTCGTTTCTACTTTGTTTTATCATGCATTGGATTAACTGTCAATAGATAACTGCTTCAATCGAAAAAAGTTTGTCAGGATTGCACAAAAATTGGTCCAACCAATCTAAACTTTTGCACGCGCAGTTGTGCATTTTTTTGAATTTTACACAGTTTGAGAAATTGTGTTTGCGATTTGGCTTTTAAAATGAAAATGGGTGGAATTTGATGTAATTTTTCAAAAATAGTATAGACAAAACTGGATGGGAAATGTATACTTTATGATAACGATAAAAATGGAGGGATTTTATGGAAACAATATTTAAACGACGCAGCGTGCGTAAATATACGGAAACTCCGGTAACGGACGAACAGGTAAAACAGATTATCCGGGCAGGCATGGCCGCTCCGAGCGCGAAAAACAGCAGAGAATGGGTGTTCATTGTGCTGCGTGACCCGGAAATTTATAAAACATTTTCAGAGCTTCACGTCAATGCATTTGCAATGAAAACCGCCCAGGCGGCAATTCTCGTCTGCGCCGATTTATCTAAAGAACAGGACCCGGGACAGGGCTGGTGGATTCAGGACTGTTCGGCGGCGATGGAAAATATGCTCCTGGAAGCAACGGATATGGGACTCGGTTCCCTTTGGCTTGGTGTACATCCGAAACCGGAGCGCATTGCCTGTTTAAAAGAAGTATGCCGACTGCCGGAAAATATTGAACCGCTGGGAATTGTCTCTCTGGGTGAATCGACGAAGGAACGGCCGGCCAACGACCGGTATCTTGAAGACCAGGTATTTTTAGATACCTATGGAAATCCGTGGGGAAAATAGAGGTAGGGAAAAATGCAAAGTAAAATCAGCAGAGAGGAAGCATTCGTTTTGCTTCAAAAATACAATAAAGAACCTTTTCATATTCAGCATGCTCTGACTGTAGAGGGGACGATGCGCTGGTATGCGAAAGAACTGGGATACGGTGAAGAAAAGGATTACTGGGGGATTGTTGGCCTCCTTCACGATATTGATTTTGAACTGTACCCGGAGGAACATTGCGTGAAAGCGCCGGAGCTTTTAAGGGAAGCCGGCGTGGGCGAGGATATGATTTACTCTATCTGCAGCCATGGTTACGGTATTTGCTGCGATTTGGAACCGAAGCACATGATGGAAAAGGTACTTTTTGCAGCGGATGAGCTTACGGGACTTATCGGCGCGGCCGCGCTGATGCGTCCGTCAAAAAGTGTGATGGATATGGAGGTCTCCAGCCTGAAAAAGAAATTTAAAGATAAAAAATTTGCGGCCGGGTGTTCCAGGGATGTCATTCGCCAGGGGGCGGAACGTCTCGGATGGGAGCTGAACGAGCTGTTTGAGCGGACAATACTTGCCATGCGCTCCTGTGAAAGTGATATTCGTGAAGAAATGCAGAAATTTGGTGTTGAATGAAGAGAGATTTTGAATTAATATATATAGTATCTATCTATTATTACGGGGGTGAAGAAGAATGACAGGTTCAGATGCCATGGTAAAGTGTTTGGAAGCTCAGGGGATTGACGTGGTATTTGGCTATCCGGGAGTAGCGATTGCTCCGTTTTATAACAGCCTGTATGATTCAAAGATTCGAAGTATTTTAGTTCGTCAGGAACAGAACGGCGGGCATGCCGCCAGCGG
>CABUAW010000021.1 GCA_902489645.1 uncultured Lachnospiraceae bacterium
GTCGGAATCAACGTGCCGAATGCGACGGTGATGATGGTGGAAAATGCGGAACGCTTCGGATTGGCCCAGCTTCACCAGCTCCGCGGCCGTGTGGGTCGGGGCGATGCCCAATCCTACTGTATTTTTGTCCAATCGGGAAAAAGCGACAGTGTTAAAGAGCGGCTGGAAATCCTTGTTAAATCCAATGACGGATTCTATATTGCCAGCGAAGATTTAAAGCTCCGGGGACCGGGCGATATGTTTGGGCTGCGTCAAAGCGGTCTGATGGATTTTCAGATTGCGGATTTGTATCAGGACAGCGACCTTTTACAGGTGGCCGGCGACTGTGCAAAAAAATATGAAAACGCAATTCCCGAAAATCTGGAACGGCGTATGGAACGGTATATGCGTCTTTCAGGAAATGATGTCATTCTTTAAAATATTCTCTAAAAACTTCCAGAGTATTTGTCGTTGTATGAGACATACTAGACTTGTAGCTACAAAGGAAACCAATGAACTAAGAATTTGAAACGGAGGAATTTGCTATGAGCAGAAGAAGTTCGAATACTCCTGAAGTACCACAGGCAAAGGATGCACTTGACCGATTTAAATTTGAGGTAGCCAACGAAATCGGCGTTCCTTTAAAACAGGGCTATAACGGCAATCTCACTTCCCGTGAAAACGGTTCTGTCGGCGGCGAAATGGTTCGTCAGATGATTCGCAGACAGGAAGAGGAAATGGCAAATCATCGGTAAATGAAAAGTCCGTGAGAATGGCGGAGAAACATGGAGATAAGTGGCCGTAAGCGTGCGGCCACTTTGCTCTGTGTGAGGGATAAAAATAAAAATTTACAAAAATCCCAGGGATTCCCTTGACAAATTGTAGAAACATACTAAAATTATAAACAGTTAAGTAAGAAGGATGGTTATCTTATGCGAGTCATTGCTGGAAAGGCCCGGCGTATACAATTAAAAACTGTTCCCGGGATGGATACGAGGCCCACAACTGACCGGATTAAAGAGACACTGTTCAATATACTTCAACCGGAGCTATATAGTGCTCACTTTTTAGATTTGTTCAGCGGAAGTGGGGCCATCGGCATCGAAGCGTTAAGCAGAGGATGTGAGATGGCTGTTTTTGTTGAAAATAACCGGAATGCCGCCGATTGCATCCGGGACAATCTAAATACTACAAAACTCTCCGAAGCTGCTGTCGTTATACAAAAGGACGTGTCTATAGCGCTGCAACAGCTGGAGCATGAAGGGAAATGTTTTGATATTATTTTTATGGACCCGCCGTACAACAATTTCCATGAAAAAAAGGCCTTGAGCCAGTTATCCGGTTCTTCATTAATTCATAAGGATACGCTGATTGTTGTCGAAGCGAGTCTTGAAACTGACTTTTCATACATAGAGGGCTATGGCTATATCATTGTCAGAGAGAAGAATTATAAAACGAACAAACATATTTTCCTGAAAATAAAATAATATAACCGAGGATACAAAAATGAAAAGAGCAATTTATACCGGAAGTTTTGACCCGGTGACTTATGGACATCTGGATGTTATCGGACGCGCATCCTGCATGGTGGACGAATTGATTGTAGCTGTGCTGAAAAACAGTGCAAAAACTCCATTGTTTTCTGTAGAAGAACGTGTTAAAATGTTAGAAGAAGTCACTAAAGATATGCCGAATGTATCTGTCACTTCGTTTGAGGGGCTTACCATTGATTTTGCAGATGCAATGGATGCCCGTATTATTGTGCGTGGACTTCGCGCGATTACGGATTTCGAATACGAACTCCAGATGGCACAGACGAATCGAATTGTAAATCCGAAGGTGGATACCATGTTTCTGGTAACCAGCGAGGAATATTCATATTTAAGCTCCACAATCTTAAAAGAAATTGCCAGATATGGGGGAGCTTTGAATCGTTTTGCTCCGCCATGTATTATTGAAAAAGTCAAGTCAAAATACAACATAAAAGGAGAATAATGATGAGTAGAATCGAACAGTTAATTGATGAAATCGAAGAATTTGTAGAGAGCTGTAAACCGCAGCCTTTTTCTCAGACCAAAATCATCGTACCAAAAGATGAATTATTTGAATTATTAACAGAATTAAGATTGAAAACCCCTGATGAAATAAAGAGATATCAGAAAATTATTGCAAATAAAGATAAAATTATCAATGATGCCCAGGCCCAGGCAGAACGTATGCTGGAAGAAACGACAGCGTATACCAACCAGTTAGTGGAAGAGCATCAGATTATGCTGAAAGCCTACGAGCGGGCCGAGGAAGTGTTAAATGCGGCAAATGCTCAGGCTGAAGCCACAATTAACGAGGCAAATGCCAACGCTGAGGAGATTCGTCTGAATGCTCTCCAGTATACCAAGGAATTGGTCGATAATCTTGAAAACATTGTCAGCGGCGCGCTGAGTGTTTCTCAGGAACATGCCAATGGCCTGATTAACGGTTTATCTTCCAGTCTCCAGGTGCTTAAAGAAAATCAGGAAGCGCTGGCCAGCCAGTTAAATCAGCCGACAACCTCCGATGTGCCTCCGGTATATACACCAGAGGATGAAAGTCTCTCTTCCCTTGATTATGACGAAGAGGAAGACCTGTACGATTCCGATGATTACGAAGAGGAAGAAGCAGAAGACGAAGAACTGGAGGACGACGAATTCGATTACGACGATATCGACTAATCCCAACTCTGAATATTATGAAAGAAGCATATACATGACAGAAACAGCTATAGTAGAAGCTATGGCTTTTTCTGTTATGTATTTTTTTATGGATAACGAGCTTCCGGCAATCATACTGTTTGTCTGAGCCAGGACAGAAAGACCGCCAAAGGAGACAAGTCCTGTTGTTAAAAGAAGCTTCGTATTTAAAGGCAGCGGCTGGGTATTCAGCATTTGGATTCCGGTAGTCATTTCGAGAATTCCTGCGAGAAGCCCCTGATAAATCGGCGGCAGAAAATTCAGTTTTTGAATGAAGGCCGCGGCCACAGAAAAGATAAGGATATAACTGGATACGTTAAGGATAACCGTAAAAGTGTCGTGAATCACCTGGTCCAGCAGGCCTTTGGATGCGGTTTCCCGAGAGGCTGTGCTGCACAGATGCATTTTCCCGCGTGAAAACCTGCGGTTGTCGCAGGCCATACACAAAAGACCGGTCAGAAGATTTCCGGCGATGACGGCGATGTACATGCGCATGCCGAGTGCCGGCGCTTTCAGGCAGTGCAGACCGATAAAGCTAATCATATAGGCGGGGCTTGGATTATTGCAGATAAGAAGCAGGGCCTGAGTGAATCGGCTTTTCCCGGATAAATCGTAGTCCGCGGCGACCTTGGCGCCTAAAGGATAACCCGAAAGAAAACCGATGAATATCGGAAGAAATTGATATTTGGATTTCCGGTCCGCCAGGTATTTGAAAAAGGTCGCCAGAAGAATAAAAGGATAGAGGGCCGGAAGGACCTGGTTGGCAATAAGATTTAAACCGCTTTTGATGCCGGAACCGGAAATTTCAGGAAAGCAGAGACATAACAAAAAAATAAGGAGACATATGGCCATATACAATACCTTTTTCATCTTCTTGGTTATAGCCTATGTCTCCGAAAATCAGATTATGATAATTCCCTGATTAAATTCATTTTTCATTACATTTCCATATTTTATCTGAAGAGCCGTGCGATAATAGTCGGCGGCTAAAACATCCGTTTTCATTAATTGCAGACCGTTTCCGCGGAGTATTTTTCGAGAATCGGCCATTTTCCCTATAAGGGGAATGTCGGACCGTTTTTTTATACAATTCAGGAGGGGCGCCGCACTTTTTCTGAATCCCAAAATCCGTGCATAATAAGCATATCCGTCGTGTCTGGCCTGGTTTAGAATCTCTTTATTTTGTTCCAGAAGAATATGCGAGGCGCAGCGGCTGAGACGGCTGTAGGTATAGGCTTTATTTTTGACTTCCATAAGAAAATCTGTCAGTTTGACGTAATGGTCAAAGCAACGGCGCATCCGGTGGGCCAGGTCATCGTTCATATCCGGACAGGTTGTCAGCTTGTCCGAAGAGCGCATAAAGGCGGCGGCAAACATTGCGGTAAAATCATCCATCATCATGGGAAATTCCCTTCCATAATAATCCGTCATCATCCGCCGGGTTTCTTCGGGAATCCCAATCCAGTGTGTCTCGGGAATATTTTTAAAATCTTCTATAGAAAGCGGACGGCCAAGTGATTGGCGGAGGGCCGAAGCTGAGGTGAAAATTTCATCAACCTTCGTGCTGTGGTAGCCTTCCCCCTTTCTTTGTATCGGAAACGGGCAAATACCGGAACCTGTTTTTTTAAGCGCCAACATATATTCAAGGGCCAGTATATTGTTGGGTAAGGATAAAAACTCCGGGTATTCAATGAACTTATCGAGGGCGGCCGCTCTGGCGGAGGGATATGACAGGCCCGTTTTCAGTAAACGGGATAACTCCTGTTTAAATTCTTCCGGTTCCTTTGCAAGAAGAGCGGCGGCTTTTTTTAGCTGTTCCCGGTGTATTTCCTCATTTTCCCTGACTTCGCATCCAAAACAGAGCATATCTATACAATTGAGGGCATTCAGATGCGAAACAGCCCCTTCGGCAAAAAGAGAAGCGCTGCCTGTGGCATAATAGGCCGGCAATTCAATGACCAGGTCGGCACCGCCCATCAGAGCCGCCCGGGTTCGCAGATATTTTGGCATCCAGGCCGGTTCTCCCCGCTGCGTAAAATTTCCGCTCATAATAATCAAAATGTAATCCAATTGCTGTTCCTGACGGAATTTTTCAATTTGATAGCGATGTCCGTTGTGAAAGGGATTATATTCAGCAATAATTGCTCCGATTTTCATAATGTCCTCCGAAATTTTTAATAATTGTATTATAACGCCTATTCAATGAATATGCTCAAAAAAAAATACAAAAATTCAAAATAATAACCAATAAAATCACTTGTTTTGCCCTTTTAACTAGTATATAATAATAACTATTAAAGAAAAAATAAATATTTTTAAATATGAAAGGGGTTATTCATCATGGGATTTATTGATGGAATTAAAGCGCGCGCAAAAGGAGACATTAAAACAATCGTTCTTCCAGAGTCTTATGACATGCGTGTTATCGAAGCTGCAAGTAAGATTGTAAAAGAAGGTGTAGCCAAAGTTATTTTAATTGGTGACCCGGAAGATATCGCTAAATCTGCAGCAAGCTTTGATTTAACAGGGGTTGAAATTGTAAATCCGGAAACATTCGCAGGACTGGATGATTTTATTGTTCATTTCTATGAACTCCGTAAAAGAAAAGGTATGACATTAAATGATGCAAGACGTATTCTTACATCAAACTTCTTATTCTTCGGCGTTATGATGGTTAAAATGGGTTTTGCAGACGGTATGGTCGGCGGCTGTACAACACCTACAGCAAACCTTCTGCGTCCGTCTCTGCAGATTCTTAAAACTGCTCCGGACAGCAAACTGGTATCCGCATTCTTCGTACTGGATGTACCAAACTGTGAATTCGGCGCTGACGGCGTATTCATCTTCTCCGATGCCGGCTTGAACCAGAATCCGACTTCCGAAGAATTAGCGCACATTGCTTATGATTCCGCAAAGACATTTGAAACATTAATTGGCAAAAAACCAATCACAGCCATGCTTTCCCACTCCACAATGGGTAGTGCAAGCCACCCGGATGTAGACAAAGTACAGAACGCTGTTGAATTTGCTCACCAGGAATATCCAGACCTTCTTGTTGATGGTGAATTCCAGTTGGATGCCGCTATCGTTCCTGAAGTTGGACAGCAGAAAGCTCCTGGCAACGAAATTGCCGGACATGCGAATGTTTTGATTTTCCCTGACCTGGATGCAGGTAACATCGGTTACAAACTGGTTCAGAGACTTGCCAAAGCAGAAGCTTACGGACCAATCACACAGGGTCTTGCTGGTCCTGTTAACGACTTGTCCCGTGGCTGCTCCGCAGATGATATCGTTGGTGTTGCCGCAATCACAGCTGTTCAGGCTCAGATGGCAAAATAATTCGTTTAAGATTATATGGGACCGGCAGAATCTGCCGGTCCTTTTTATTGCATTTGCAGCCGTTATTTACATAAAAAGCGTCAAGTAAAAATACTTTACATTACTTAAAAATAATTATTGACAAAATATTCTGACCTATGTATAATGAATGAGGTATGGAGTTAGGAGACGTCTATGTTTATTAATATTTCAGAGCTTATTTCTACACCATTGAAAACTGAAACTTTTAGTGTTCCTGTGGCGATGGAAGTTTATGAATGGCAGGGCGAGCATTTCCCTTTTCGTGAAAAGAGCGAACTCATTCTTAACTTATCCAATGCAGGAGTCCGGAAGGTTCATCTGGAAGGCCACTGGAAGGGAAGCCTTGGTATTCCCTGCGACCGATGCCTGAAAGAAGTCCCTGTTCCGTTTCATATCGAACTGGATGAGACGATTGATTTATCGTCGGAACGTCAGGAAGATTTGGCGGATGACAGCTATGTGGAAGGAAACAGCATTGATACGGACGCTCTGATAAATCATGAAATTTTAATTCGCTTTCCGATGAAGATATTGTGCCGGGAAGATTGCAAAGGCATATGTTTGAAGTGTGGAAAGGATTTAAACCATGGAGAGTGTGGCTGTGACAGGGTTTCATTAGACCCCCGGATGGCTGCCATTCAGGATATTTTTAAGAATTTTAAGGAGGTGTAATCCATGTCCATTTGTCCAAAGAATAAATCATCCAAAGCAAGAAGAGACAGCCGTAGAGCTAATTGGAAGATGAGCGCTCCAGCTTTAGTGAAATGCAGTCATTGCGGCGAACTTATGATGCCTCATAGAGTATGCAAAGCTTGTGGATATTACGATAAAAAATCTATCGTTGAAGTTCAGTAATTTATTTAAAGAAAGATTGATGAAAGGCGGGAATTGTGATTCCTGCCTTTCTTTTTTTCTTTGAATTCGGCAAAAAGAGGTTGATTTAATGTATATTATCTAGTATATTTATAGATGATTACAGACATTGTAATTGGAGGCACGAAATATGGAAGAATTAGTAACTGTCGCACTGGATGCCATGGGCGGTGACAACTCGCCCTCGGAGATTGTTAAAGGCGGAGTGGAAGCAGTGAAGGCCAGCAGGGAAGTCCGGATTTTGATGGTTGGTGACGAAAAAAAAATTACGGAGGAACTGGCAAAATATACCTATGACAAGGAGAGAATCCAAATCGTTCCGACAACGGAGGTCATCAGTAATAATGAATCGCCGGTACATGCGATTCGAAATAAGACCGATTCTTCGATTGTCCGTTGTCAGCGGCTGGTAAAAAACGGCGAGGCCGATGCCATGGTGTCCGCCGGTTCTACAGGAGCCGTTCTCGCCGGAGGTCAGCTTATTGTCGGACGTATTAAAGGCGTACAGAGACCGCCGCTGGCTCCGTTGATTCCAACAGCAAAGGGCTTTTCATTGTTGATTGACTGCGGCGCCAATGTGGATGCCAGAGCTTCCCACCTCTTACAATTTGCCCAAATCGGTTCTATTTATATGGAACATATTATGGGTGTTAAAGAGCCAAAAGTGGCGATTGTCAATATTGGTGCGGAAGAGGAAAAGGGCAATCAGCTTGTCAAGGAAGCATATCCGCTTTTGAAAGAATGTCCGTCGATTCATTTCATCGGCAGTATTGAAGCCAGAGATATTCCGTCAGGAGATGCGGACGTCATTGTCTGCGAAGCCTTTGTCGGAAATGTCATTTTAAAACTGTATGAAGGCGTGGCTAAAACACTGATTAAAAAAATGAAAGCATCGATGAAAACATCGCTTCGAAGCAGCATCGGTGGTCTGCTCGTTAAACCTGCTTTAAAGACCGTTGTCAACGAGTTTGATTCCAGTGAATATGGCGGCGCTCCGTTGCTTGGACTCAAAGGGCTGGTCGTAAAAGCGCACGGAAGTTCCGGAGCGAAGGAAATCAAACATTCGATTATTCAATGTATATCCTTTAAAAAGCAGAATATCAATGTACGGATAGAGGAAATTTTAAATCAGTGATTTCCCAATCTCATAAAAATTATTATTTTTTGAAAGGACGTTAGATTATGGAATTAGAAAGATTAAAAGAGATTATTGCAGATATCGTAGGGCTTGATATCAGTGAGATAACGATGGATTCTTCTTTTGCCGAGGACCTGGGCTGTGATTCACTGGATACAGTGGAGATTATCATGGCCATTGAAGATGAGCTTGATATTAAGATTTCTGATGACGCGGCTGAAAATATTGTGACTGTTGGCGACGCCATGGAAGCAATTAGAAATATTTTGAATTAATCCGGGCATGAATAAAGTAAAAAAAACAGGGGTCTCCGATTTTCAAAAGAGGCTCCTTTTTTAAATCATTGCTTCAGAAAGGAGAAACGCATGGATTTTGAAAAAATCAAAGCCTTTCAGGCAAAAATTTGTTATGATTATTCCGACAGGGCTTTACTGGAAACGGCGTTGACGCATAGCTCCTTTGCCAACGAACACCAGCTCAGAAAATTCCAGAATAATGAACGTTTGGAATTTTTGGGGGATGCCGTACTGGAACTGGTATCCAGCGAGCTTCTGTTTAAAAGCTACCCGGAAAAGCTTGAGGGCGCTTTAAGTAAGACCCGGGCCAGCCTTGTCTGCGAACCGGCTCTGGCCTATTGTGCCAGACAGTTGGACCTCGGAAGCTTTTTGCAGCTTGGCAAAGGCGAAGACATGACTGGCGGCCGTGAAAGAGACTCGATTCTTTCCGACGCCCTTGAGGCTGTCATCGGCAGCATTTATCTGGATGGAGGGTTGGAACCGTCCCGCCGTTTTATTATGAATTTTATTTTAAATGATATGGAAAATACCCGGCTTTTTTACGATTGTAAGACAATTTTACAGGAAAATATCCAGAGCTGGTCAAAGGAAACGCCGGTCTATGAATTAGTGGATGTCAGCGGTCCGGAGCATAATCGGACGTTTGTGATGCAAATTCGTCTGGGAGAACAGATTCTCGGCGAGGGAAGCGGACGGACCAAACAGGCGGCCGGGCAGAATGCGGCCTATCAGTCGCTGCTGGCCTTGAAAGCCCAGGGGAAATTCACAGGCAAGGACGAAGATATATGTATTTAAAGAGTATTGAACTGCAGGGATTTAAATCCTTTGCAAATAAGACGGTATTAAAATTCAACAAGGGAATTACCGGCATTGTGGGACCTAACGGCAGCGGAAAGAGTAATGTGGCCGATGCGGTGCGGTGGGTACTCGGAGAGCAGAGTGCCAAACAGCTCCGTGGGAGTAAAATGGAAGACGTTATTTTTTCTGGTACCGAAAACAGAAAACCTTTAGGTTTTGCCTATGTCGCCATTACGATTGATAATAGGGACCACAAGCTCCCGATAGACTATGATGAGTTGACGGTTGCCCGCCGTGTTTATCGTTCCGGCGAAAGTGAATATCTGATTAACGGACATACGAGCCGGCTGCGGGATGTTCAGGAGTTGTTCTTTGATACGGGTATTGGAAAAGAGGGGTATTCCATCATCGGTCAGGGACAGATTGATAAGATTTTAAGCGGGAAACCGGAAGAGCGCAGAGAGCTTTTTGACGAAGCCGCCGGTATTGTCAAATATAAAAAACGCAAGGCCATGGCCGAAAAAAATCTTAATATTGAAAAACAAAATCTATATCGCGTAACCGATATTTTGTCTGAGCTGGAAAAACAGGTTGGCCCCTTATCACGCCAATCGGAAAGGGCCAGAGAATATCTGAAACTGAGGGACAGCTTAAAAGCTCTGGATGTTTGCATGTATATTTCCGAATATGAGCGGTTAACGTCGGCATCCGCCGAATATAAAGAAAAATCGGAAATTGCCGGAGAGGATATGGCAGAAACCCAGGCCAAATTGGAAAAGGCCCGTTTGGAGTATTCCCAAATTGAAAAAGAACTTGAAACCTGTAATGATGAAATTGATACATTAAAGAACCGGATTTCAGCGATACAACTGAACCGGGAAAAAACGGAAAGTGAAATCCGTCTTTTGAAAGAACAGGTTCGAAGCGAAACGGCGGCTGCCGGACATTATGAAGAACGTCGTGTCCAGATAGCCGGGAGTATGGATGGTAAAAAACAGGAGGCCGGACAGTGGGAAAGTGAATTGGAAAAACTGGCCGGGAAAATAGCATCTCTCGAAGATACGAAAAAAGAAGCGGAAAACCGTCTGGATTCCATGAATGGAAATATTGAAAAACTGCGTCAGGCTATTGAAGAAAAAAACGGCGACGTTATTGAAACTTTAAATCGGATTGGCGGCGTTAAGGCAAAGCTTCAGCGTTATGACGCCATGCTGGAACAGATTCAAATCCGAAAGGCCGAGTTAAACCAACGGCTGCTGACGCTTCAAAGTGAAGCAGTCAGCAGAGAAGAAACCCTTGAAAAATATGCTGCCGAACAGGAAACATTAAATGGACGGCGGGAACTTCTTCAAAAGGAATTGGAAGCGTTCCGTGAAAAGGGCCAGAACATTCAGAAACGCATCGATGAATGTCATGAGGAGCTGAACACAAAGGAGCAGGAATATCATCGTTTAAGCTCCAGATATCAGACGCTTCAGGGGATTACAGAGCGTTATGAGGGATACGGAAACAGTATCCGCCGGATTATGGAGCAGAAAAAGCAGACGCCGGGCATTATCGGCGTTGTGGCAGATATTATTAAGGTCGATAAAGCCTATGAGACGGCTGTGGAGACAGCTCTCGGCGGAAGCATCCAGAACGTGGTCACAGAGGATGAGAAAACGGCCAAGCGGATGATTGAATATTTGAAACGGAACCGGTTTGGACGCGCCACCTTTTTACCGCTGACGAGCATCGCGGCAAGGACATTGCCGGAACGGGATAAGCTATTAAAAGAAAAGGGAGTTATCGGGATGGCCAGCGAGCTGGTTTCCCATGGGCCGGAGTTTGGCGGACTGGCCGATTACCTGCTGGGCCGTGTGGTTGTCGCAGATAATATGGACAATGCGCTGAAACTGGCAAGAAAATACCGCTATTCATTACGAATCGTTACGCTGGAGGGCGAATCCCTGAGTCCGGGCGGTTCAATTTCCGGCGGTACGTTTAAAAATTCAAGTAATCTTCTTGGACGTCATCGTGAAATCGAAGAATTGGGGCTTCAGATGGAAAAACTCAAAAAAGAATTATCGGTTTTAAACCGTCAGACCGATGAAGCCCATGACGAAAAACGGGAGAATAAACGTAAGATTGCAGGCGTTCAGGAGGATTTACAGGAAATTGGTCTGAAGTCCAACACGTTGTATGTCCATGTCAACCAGTTAAAATCCTCCGAAGCTTCCCAGACGACCGCTTATGAGGAGCTTTCCGGCGAAGCGAAGGAACTGAAACGGCAAACCTCAGAGATTGACGGTTTTAAGGAAACGCTTCTCAAAGAGCAGGCGGATTATGAGCTGATGAAAGCGGAGGCGGAGGGCTCTATTGAAGCCTTGAATGAAAAACTGGAACAGGAAGTTCAGGTGCAGCAGGAATTTTCCGGCAAAACATCGGAACTTGGCATTGATTTTTCCGGTTACATACAAAAGCAGAATTTCCTTAAAGAAAATCGAAAGCGGATTTTAGAAGAAATTCAGGCCCTGGAAGCGGAATATGGCGAAGCGACTCAAAAACTGGACGAATGTCAGGCCATAATTCAGGAAAAGAATCAGCAAATTACAGAAATGGAAATTCAGTCTCAAAATGCGGCTTCCAAAGATGCGTCGCTGGATTTGGCTTTAGAAACGCTTTTAAAGAACAGAGAAAAAATGACATCTGTTCAAAAGCAGTTTTTTGAAAACCGGGAAAGTCTTTCGGACAGATGCAGTCTTCTCGACAAAGAAATATTCCGTCTGGAACACTTGATTTCCAAATGCGAGGAAGACCGGAGCAAGCTGAGTAATTACATGTGGGAAGAATATGAGCTGACCTTCAAAGCGGCCCTGGAATTACAGACCGCTGACGGTGAAGCGCTTTCTATGGAAGATATACGTCGGCGAATCAGCGAATTAAAAAAATCAATTAAGGGACTGGGAAATATTAATCTGAATGCCATCGAAGAGTATAAGGATGTGTCGGAACGCTATGCCACATTAAAAACCCAGCATGATGATTTGGTGGAGGCCGAAGAAAAGCTTTCCGGAATCATTCAGAATCTGGACCAGGCAATGCGGGAACAATTTCGCAGGAATTTTGTAAAAATCCAGGAAAATTTTGGCCGTGTATTTGCCGAACTTTTCGGCGGAGGCCGGGGAACACTGGAATTGATGGAAGATGCGGATATTTTAGAGGCGGGCATCCGCATTATCGCCCAGCCGCCGGGAAAGAAGCTTCAAAATATGATGCAGCTTTCCGGCGGGGAAAAGGCGCTGACGGCCATTGCCTTACTCTTTGCCATCCAGAGGTTAAAACCATCGCCGTTTTGCTTACTGGATGAAATTGAGGCGGCCTTAGACGACGCCAATGTCAAACGATATGCCAGATATTTGAATAATTTGACGGAGGATACCCAGTTTATCATTATTACCCACCGCCGCGGCACTATGAATGCGGCCGACGTCCTCTATGGCGTCACCATGCAAGAAAAGGGCGTATCCGCGTTGGTATCTGTAAATTTAATTGAAAATGAATTGACAAAATAGGAGGGGAAGCATGTCGGAAGAGAAAAAAGGATTTTTCAGCCGTCTGGTTGAAGGACTTACAAAAACCCGGAACAATATCGCTTCGGTGTTTGATGATATTTTCAGTGGATTTTCTTCCATTGACGATGACTTTTATGAAGAACTGGAAGAGGTTCTTGTCATGGCGGACATCGGTATCCATACAACCGAGCAGATTATTGAAGATTTAAAGATAAAGGTAAAAGAAAATCATCTGAAAGAACCGGCAGAGTGTCGGGATTATTTAATCCGTTCCATTAAAGACCAGATGTCCGTCGCCGAGGATGCCTATGACTTTGAAAACAAGAAAACGGTCATGCTCATTATCGGCGTCAACGGCGTGGGAAAAACCACGTCCGTGGGAAAGCTGGCCGGACAATATAAAAATGCGGGAAAAAAAGTGCTGCTGGCCGCGGCAGATACCTTCCGGGCCGGAGCTATCGAACAACTGACAGAATGGTCGCACCGGGCCGGCGTAGACATTATCGCCGGACAGGAAGGTTCAGACCCGGCATCGGTTGTTTTTGACGCTGTGGCGGCGGCAAAGGCACGAAATACGGACATCTTAATCTGTGACACGGCGGGACGTCTTCACAATAAAAAGAATTTGATGGAAGAACTTAAAAAAATCAATCGGATTATTGACAGGGAATATCCGGAGGCCTTCCGGGAAACAATGATTGTTCTGGATGGCACGACCGGGCAAAACGCTCTGGTACAGGCGAAACAGTTCAAAGAAACGGCGGATATTACCGGAATTATTCTGACAAAGCTGGACGGCACGGCAAAGGGCGGTATCGCCATCGCTATCCAGGCGGAGCTTGGCGTTCCGGTGAAATATATCGGCATTGGTGAAAAAATTGAAGACTTGCAGAAATTTGACAGCGACTCTTTTGTGGATGCACTGTTTCAATCATAAGAAAGGGAGAAGAACAACATGTTGACATTAGAAAAATTTGAAGAAGCTTCAGAACGACTGAATCGGGTATTGCTTGAGACAAAACTGGTATACAGCGACTATTTTTCAGAACAGACAGGCGCCAAGGTGTATTTCAAGCCGGAAAATATGCAGTTTACAGGAGCGTATAAGCTTCGCGGCGCTTATTACAAAATCAGCACATTGACACCGGAGGAGCGGGAACGGGGAATTATTTCCGCATCCGCCGGAAACCATGCCCAGGGCGTAGCCTATGCGGCAAAATTAATGGGTGCGAAAGCAGTTATCGTCATGCCGACGACAACACCGCTTATCAAGGTCAACCGGACAAAGGGCTACGGCGCCGAAGTCATTCTCCACGGGGATGTTTATGACGATGCCTGCGCTTATGCACTGGAACTGGCGGAGGAAAAGGGCTATACGTTTATTCATCCGTTTAATGACGAAACGGTGGCTACCGGACAGGGAACGATTGCCATGGAAATTATTAAAGAACTTCCAACCGTCGATTATATCCTTGTTCCAATCGGCGGCGGCGGACTTTGCTGCGGTGTTTCCACCCTGGCTAAAATGCTGAATCCGAAAATTAAGGTTATCGGTGTGGAACCGGCCGGCGCCGCATGTATGAAGGCGTCTCTGGCCGCCGGACATGTGGTAACTCTTCCGAAGGTGACAACCATCGCCGACGGCACGGCTGTAAAAACACCGGGTGATATCGTGTTCCCGTATATTCAGGAAAATGTGGATGATATCATCACTGTGGAAGATGACGATTTAATCGCAGCTTTCCTTGATATGATGGAAAATCACAAAATGATTGTGGAAAATTCCGGCCTTCTCACGGTGGCTGCTTTGAAGCAGATGGATATCCGGGGCAAAAAGGTTGTCTCTATTTTAAGCGGCGGCAACATGGACGTCATTACCATTGCGTCCGTTGTACAGAATGGCCTGATTCAGAGAGACCGTATCTTTACAGTTTCCGTACTTTTGCCGGACAAGCCGGGCGAGCTGCACACGGTCGCCGGTATCCTCGCCGAACTTCAGGGCAATGTCATCAAGCTGGAACACAACCAGTTTGTCAGTGTCAACCGCAGTAATGTGGTAGAGCTTCGGATTACTCTGGAGGCTTTTGGCACAGAACATAAGGAACGGATTTTGAAAGAACTGGAAAAACGCGGATATCGTCCGATTTTAAAGGTTCCGAAACAGATTTACTAATTTTATGAAAAATTCAAAAAAATCAGTTGACACAGCGTCAAAGATAAGGTACAATACCACCTGTAAAGTAAAAACACTTTACAGGTGGTGCTTTTATGGACAAAATGTTAAAGCAGGCATTGCTTTATGATTTTTATGGAGAATTGCTGACGGACCATCAGAAATCCATTTATGAGGATTTCGTTCTGAATGATTTTTCATTGAGTGAGATTGGAGAAGACCGGAATATCAGCCGTCAGGGAGTTTATGATATTATCAAACGCTGCGACAGACTTCTGAATGGTTATGAAGAAAAACTTCATCTGGTTCAGAAGTTTTTAAAGGCCAAAGAGCAGGTCGCACGGATTCATGAGCTTGCCGGAGAAATTCTCAAAACAGAAGGTGTACCCGAGGCGTCCACCGAATATTTGCGGCAGATTGAAAACATTTCCAACGGAATATTGGAAGAAATGTAAGGCATAGCCGGAAGGGAGGTTTTCCATGGCATTTGAAAGTTTATCCGAGAAATTACAAAACGTCTTTAAGAATTTACGAAACAAAGGACGCCTGACCGAAGCCGATGTGAAAGCCGCTTTAAAAGAAGTTAAGATGGCGCTGTTAGAAGCAGATGTCAATTTTAAAGTTGTTAAACAGTTTATCAAGTCCGTTCAGGAAAGGGCCATTGGCCAGGATGTATTAAACAGCCTGACACCCGGACAGATGGTGATAAAGATTGTGAATGAGGAAATGGTTTCACTGATGGGCAGTGAGACGACGGAGATTCCGTTAAAGCCTTCCAATGAGGTGACCATTATTCTTATGGCCGGCCTGCAGGGCGCCGGTAAAACGACAACCTGTGCCAAGATTGCCGGGAAGATGAAGCAAAAGGGACGCAGTCCTTTGCTGGTGGCCTGTGACGTTTATCGTCCGGCAGCGATTAAACAGCTTCAGGTCAACGGTGAAAAGCAGGGCGTTCCGGTCTTTACCATGGGTGAAAATCAGAATCCGGTGAATATCGCCAAAGCGGCGGTGGAACATGCGTCCAAAAATAATTTTAACGTTGTTATCCTGGATACCGCCGGCCGTCTTCATGTCGATGAAGAAATGATGGCCGAATTGCAGAATATCAAAGCGGCGTTGGATATCGACGAGACGATTCTCGTTGTCGACGCCATGACCGGTCAGGATGCGGTGAATGTGGCAAAGTCCTTTGATGAAACCGTTGGACTTGACGGCGTCATTCTGACAAAACTGGATGGTGATACTCGAGGCGGCGCCGCACTTTCCATTCGTGCCGTCATCGGCAAACCGATTCTCTATGTCGGCATGGGCGAGAAACTTTCGGATTTGGAACAGTTTTACCCGGACCGTATGGCTTCAAGAATCCTTGGTATGGGCGATGTCTTAACATTAATTGAAAAAGCCGAAGCCCAGATTGATGCGGACAAAGCAAAAGAGATGACGCGTAAGTTTAAAAAAGCCGAATTTACTTACGACGATTATCTTGAAAATATGAGCCAGGTCAAAAACATGGGGAATATCCAGGATTTAATCGCTATGATTCCGGGAATGGGCAGTCAGTTGAAAAACGTGGATTTGAGCGGCAGCGAAGCCCAGATGAAACGGACGGAGTCCATTATTTTATCCATGACCCCGGAAGAACGGGCCAATCCGGATTTAATGAATATGAGCCGAAAAAAACGGATTGCCGCAGGCGCAGGGGTTTCCATTAACGAAGTCAACGCTCTTGTCAAGCAATTTGACATGATGAAAAAGATGATGAAACAGTTTTCCGGTCAGCTTTCCGGAAAAAAACGCGGGAAATTCCGTATGCCCTTTGGCTTTTAGCCAAAGATGAGGCCGAACAGTCGGCGAGGAAAATAGATAAACAGGAAGATAGATTTCCTTTTTATAAATGATTTTAGAAGTGAATTCAGGAGGTGAAAAAGATGGCAGTAAAAATTCGTTTAAGAAGAATGGGTCAGAAAAAGGCTCCTTTTTATAGAATTATTGTAGCTGATTCCCGTTCTCCAAGAGACGGTCGTTTCATTGAAGAAATTGGTACTTACAATCCAAATGTGGAACCAAGCGAAGTTAAAATCAACGAAGAACTGGCACAGAAATGGTTATCCACCGGTGCTCAGCCAACAGAAGTTGTAAGCAGATTATTCAAAAATGCAGGAATTACAAAATAATTGCGGATGGAGGTGCGAGGGATGAAAGAATTAGTTGAAGTTATCGCTAAGGCTCTTGTTGACCATCCGGAAGGTGTTGTTGTTACGGAGACGGTTCACCCGAAATCCATTGTTCTGGAACTGAAAGTAGCTCCGGATGACATGGGCAAAGTCATCGGCAAACAGGGACGGATTGCGAGAGCGATTCGTACCGTTGTAAAATCCGCTGCATCAAAGGATGACAAAAAAGTAATTGTTGAAATTCTTCAGTAATTCAACATATCAAAGACCTCAATCCATTGTGGACTGGGGTCTTTTCAAAATGCTACAGTGTGCGGCCAAACGCGCCAAAACCCGCTTAGCGGATAGGAAAGGAAAATATATGGAAGATTATTTACGTGTCGGAGTCATTTCGAATACCCACGGCGTCCGCGGTGAAGTAAAAATTTATCCGACGACCGACGACATCAGCCGTTTTAAAAAATTGAAACAGTGCGTCATCGATACCGGAAGAGAAAAAGTGGCTGTGGAAGTGGAAAGCTGTAAGTTTTTCAAACAGACGCCGATTTTAAAATTCAAATCCATCGACCAGTTAAACGACGTGGAGCGGTATAAAGGCAAAGATTTGCTTGTTCGTCGGGAGGATGCGGTAAAGCTGAAAAAGAATGAGTTTTTCATCGTTGATTTGGTTGGCCTTAAGGTGGTCAGCGATGAGGGACTGGATATTGGTATACTGGAGGATGTGCTTCAAACCGGTGCAAACGATGTTTTTGTTGTAAAAACAGCCGAAGGCGATGAGGTCCTGATTCCATATATTGAACAGTGTGTACCGGAGATTCACCCGGAAACGGGAAAAGTCACCGTCCACTTACTTCCGGGACTTCTGGATTTAAACCGAAAATAAAGAGTAAGAGGAATAAAGGATGCGCTTTCATGTGATGACGCTTTTTCCCGATATGGTATCCGGAGGACTTCGGACAAGTATTACGGGAAGAGCTATTGAAAATCATATATTTGAATTGAATATTGTCAATATCCGGGATTATTCAAAGGACAAGCATAAGCATGTAGACGACTATCCCTATGGCGGCGGCGCCGGTATGGTCATGCAGCCCGGTCCGGTCTATGATTGTTATCAGGATATTGTTAAACATATGGATAAAAAGCCGAGGGTTATTTATATGACGCCTCAGGGAAGGGTATTTAGCCAATCGATTGCCGAGGAACTGTCTAAAGAGGAAGAACTGATTTTTCTCTGCGGTCATTATGAGGGCATCGATGAACGGGTTCTTGAGGAAATCGTCACCGATGAACTGTCCATCGGCGATTATGTGCTGACCGGCGGCGAATTGCCGGCCATGGTGATGATAGATTCCATTTCCAGACTGATTCCCGGCGTTTTGAATAATGACGATTCGGCGGAATACGAGTCATTCCAGGACGGACTTTTGGAATATCCCCAATATACCCGTCCGGAAACCTTTATGGATAAAAAGGTCCCTCCGGTGCTTTTGTCCGGCCATCACGGAAATATTGAAAAATGGCGACGGGAGCAATCGCTGAAACGGACGCTGCTTCGGAGGCCCGAATTACTGGAAAAGGCCGAATTGACAAAAGATGACAAAAAAACACTGGAAAAACTCAGGAAAAATCTTGATTTTTCAGAGTGACTATGGTATAGTATCTTGGTATGAAAAAAGACGGTCCTCTGTTACTTATAAATATCGTATTAAGAACGTCGAATTTATAAATTTAAGGAGGTTCATTAAGATGAACGATATTATCAAAAATATTGAAACTGCTCAGTTGAAAGCGGAAGTACCTCAGTTCAACGTGGGCGATACCGTACGTGTATCCGCAAAAGTAAAAGAAGGAAACCGTGAAAGAACCCAGGTTTTCGAAGGAACTGTTATCAAACGTCAGAATGGAAGCTGCCGTGAAACCTTCACAGTAAGAAAGAACTCCAACGGTATCGGCGTAGAAAAGACATGGCCTTTACATTCTCCAATCGTAGAAAAGATTGAAGTCGTAAGAAGAGGTAAAGTAAGAAGAGCTAAATTATTCTACTTAAGAGATAGAGTAGGTAAGAAGGCAAAAGTTAAAGAATTAGTTAAATAATTCATTGAAATCTCTGGGACAAGTACTTAGGTAGTTGTCCCATTTTTGTAGTGCAAAGGAGCAGACCGTGAAAAAAGTAAAACGTAAATGGAAGCGCCAGGTCAATAAAATCAAAAAGCTTCGGATTGGCACCCATGCGATGAATCTGGGAATGTTTATCATCGGATGGTTTCTTGTCGTGGGAATTGCCGTCATGTACGTCCGTGGATTCGGTATGAAAACTATCATATCCAATGATTCTATGGCGCCGACTTTTGAGGAAGACGAAATTCTGAAAATTAATCAGTTTGTATATAAAATCACTTCCCCCAAACGGATGGATACGGTGGCCGTCAGGGTAGGCGAAACAAAATCCAACGTATATTACGTTCTGCGGATTGTCGGGCTCCCCGGTGAAAAGGTTCAGATTCAAAATGGAAAGATTTTTATTGACGGCGAGGAAATAACCTATCCTGTCGGGACGGAACCGATTGAAGATGCCGGAATTGCCGGAGAAATCGTTTTTCTCGGAGATGATGAATATTTTATGCTGTGTGACAATTATAACAACAGCAGTTATGACAGCCGCTCGTCCAATATCGGCGTTATAGACAAGTCGCAAATTGAAGGCAGAGTGAAATAGGAGGGCCTATGAATATACAGTGGTATCCGGGACATATGACCAAAGCCCGGAGAATGATGGAGGCGGACATTAAGCTTATTGATATTGTCATCGAGCTGGTAGACGCCCGAATCCCTTTATCCAGTAAAAATCCGGACATTGATAAGCTGGCCGGGGCAAAATCCCGGATGATTCTATTAAATAAGCATGATTTGGCTGACCCGGCCCGCACATCGGAGTGGGAAAGCTGGTTTAAAAGCCGCGGCTTTTATGTTTATAAGCTGGACGCGCGCAAAGGCGGCCAGATGAAAGCAATTACAAATATGATTCAGGAAGCCTGTAAAGAGAAGATTGAACGCGACAGGAAACGGGGTATCATCAACCGGCCGGTCCGGGCGATGATTGTCGGTATCCCCAATGTGGGTAAATCCACCTTTATTAATACCTATGCCGGTAAGGCCTGTACGAAAACAGGCAATAAACCGGGAGTCACGAAGGGCAAACAATGGATTCGCTTAAATAAAAATGTGGAATTGCTGGACACTCCGGGAATTCTCTGGCCGAAATTTGACGACCCCGCTGTCGGCGAGCGGTTGGCCATGATTGGTTCGATTAAAGATGAAATACTCAATATCAGTGACCTGGCCGTCAAGCTGATTGAATTTCTGAAAGAATTTTATCCGGGAATTTTAGCTGAAAGATATGCAGTTGACGAAAACTGTGATAAAATAGTTCTGTTGGAAGGTATTGCCGAAGCGAGAAACTGCCGCCAAAAAGGGAATGTACTGGACCTTGATAAGGCATCCAAACTCCTGATTGATGACTTCCGTTCCGGCAAGCTTGGACGTTTAACATTGGAATTTCCACAGGAGTAGAGAAAAATGAGCAAAAAAGTTTATTCAGATAAAAAAACAAAACCGGAAAAAATAGAACAAAGCAGCGCAAAGGAGATTGCCGGGCTGGTCATTTATTGCCTGATTGTCGTTGTCGCCATGTTTCTTGTGATAAAGTTTGTCGGACAAAGGACGATTGTCATTGGCGACTCGATGAATCCGACGCTTGAGGACGGAGAGAATTTAATTACAGATAAAATTACCTATCGTTTTAAGGAACCGAAACGGTTTGACATTGTTGTTTTCCCTTATAAGGATAATACCTCCAAGCTGCTGATTAAGCGAATTATCGGTATGCCCGGAGAAACCGTTCAGGTCATCGACGGTTATGTCTATATTAATGGTCACAAACTGGAGGAGGAATATGGCAACGCAGTTATGACGGATGGCGGCCTTGCCTCAAATCCAATCACTCTGGGCAGCGATGAATATTTTGTCCTGGGTGATAACCGGAATAACAGCCAGGACAGCCGTTTCGCCTCGGTAGGCAATATTCGCCGTTCAGACATTATCGGGCGGGCGTGGCTGCGAATATGGCCGTTAGACAAGGTAACTTTATTGAAACATCAGTAAACTTAAAAGAACAGTTCTCCTGCTTTAAGAGCAGGAGAATTTTTTCAGTATATACGGTAAAGAGAAGGTGAATTATGGCAACCATCAGTGAAATACGCCGGGAGCTTTCCGAAACGCATCCGGAGAATTATCCGGCTTTTATCGAAAAATACGGTTCCGATTCCCGTTCCGGTGTTCTGCGGCTTGTAGACAGCTGCTGCAGGCACATCGAGCAAGCCCAAAGGGAAACAGAACGGTTGGAGCGTATGCTTGTCTATGAGAAAAAATACTATGCGGGCTGTGACTATATATGCGGTATCGATGAGGCCGGAAGAGGGCCTTTGGCCGGCCCGGTGGCCGCCGGCGCTGTCATTTTGCCGAAGGGATTAAAGATTCCCTATCTCAATGACTCCAAACAGCTCAGTGAAAAACGGCGCGAGGAATTATACGATATTATCATGGAGCAGGCGCTGGCTGTCGGCGTGGGAATCGTTTCACCGGAGCGGATTGATGAAATCAATATTTTGCAGGCGACCTATGAGGCCATGCGCCAGGCCGTAGACGCCCTTAAATTCCGGCCCCAGATTTTATTAAATGATGCCGTAATCATCCCTCAGATAGATATTCCCCAGGAAAAAATTATTAAGGGTGATGCCAAAAGCCTTTCCATTGCTGCGGCCAGCGTCATTGCCAAAGTGACCAGGGACCGGATGATGAAAGCCTATCACGAAATCTATCCCGAATACGGATTTGATAAGCATAAGGGTTACGGCTCAAAAGAGCATATTGAAAAGATACAGACACTTGGTCCGTGTCCGATTCACCGGCGCAGCTTTATCACCCATTTTATTTAGAAATGTCAAGGGAGGATTGGCCTACGGATAAGCGGTCATTTGGAAAACAGTACGAAATAAGGGCTGCCGAATATTTACAGACAAAAGGATACATCCTATTGGCATCCAATTATCATTGCCGCTGGGGAGAAATCGACGTGATTGCAGAGTCACCGGAAAAGGTTATTGTTTTTGTGGAAGTAAAAGCCAGAACAAGCGGAACCTTCGGTAGCGCCGGGGCCGCCGTCACTCTGGCAAAGCAGAAGAAAATTGTCCGCACAGCCAGGCAGTATATCTTTGAGCAGCGGCTTTCCTGGCACAGGGACTATCGTTTCGATGTCATTTTGTTTGAAAACCAAAGACTGGAACATATCGAAAACGCTTTTTAACAGAAAAATTGTTCGTTTTAATAATCAGGTGAGATATATGAATTTGAAAAATACATCCGAATATGTTGACTGGCATGCCAAAATTCCGGTTATCCGGTATAAAACACTGGATGCCCTGGGCTGTGTTGAACATGGCTTTTCCACCCGCCTGGGCGGTGTGAGTGAGGGCGTTTACAGTTCTATGAATTTATCTTATACCCGGGGCGATATCGCGTCCCATGTAGATGAAAATTTCAGACGCTTCTGTTCGGAAATCCATATGGACTGGCAGAAGATTGTTTCTACGGACCAGACCCATACGGCCAATGTACGGGTTGTCACAGAAACCGACGCGGGACATGGCATCACCCGGCCAAAAACCCATTATAATGTGGACGGTCAGGTCACCAACGTGCCCGGATTGCCTCTGATTACTTATCACGCGGACTGTGTGCCGCTGTTTTTTGTCGACCCGGTAAAAAGGGCGATTGGACTGAGCCATTCGGGCTGGCGTGGAACCGTCGCCCGTATTGGTGCCCGCACGGTCGAAGCTATGGAAGAAAATTTCGGTTGTGAACCGAAGGATATTATCGGCGTTATCGGGCCGTCCGTCTGCCAATCCTGCTATGAAGTCAGCCGGGATGTGGCCGAAGCCTTTGAAAAGGATTTCAGTGTCAGCGAAACCTTGATGTATGCCAAGGAAAACGGAAAATATCAGCTCAATTTATGGGAGGCCAACCGACAGGTGATGCTGGAGGCCGGCATGAAGAGTGAACATATTACCGTGACCGGCTGGTGTACCTGCTGTCATCCGGAACTTCTCTGGTCCCATCGAAGGAACGGAAAAGACCGGGGGAGTCTGGCTGCATTTTTATGTCTGAAATAAGAGAGGAATCGATGATGGAAGAAGGACACAAAATTAAAACGGTTGTTCCGGGCAGTATCGGTGAGGAATTGGAACTGGAGCCGGGAGACCGGGTTCTTTCGGTGAATAATCAGGAAATAGAAGATGTTTTTGATTACCACTATCTGATTAATGATGAATATATCGAATTAACAGTGATGAAAACCGATGGCGAAGAGTGGATTCTTGAAATTGAAAAGGATGCGGAAGAGGACCTGGGTATCGAATTTGAGTCCAGTCTCATGGATGATTATCATTCCTGTACCAATAAATGTATTTTCTGTTTCATTGACCAGCTTCCGAAGGGGATGCGCCCGACAATGTATTTTAAGGATGACGACTCAAGGCTTTCCTTTCTGCAGGGAAATTATATTACACTGACAAATATGAAGGATAAAGATTTGGAGCGCATCATCAAATATAAATTGTCGCCGATTAACGTTTCCGTCCACACAACCAATCCCCAGCTTCGGTGTATGATGCTTCATAATCGTTTTGCCGGCAAAATTATGGAACAAATGCAGAGGCTCTATGAGGCCGGCACCTTTATGAACGGACAGATAGTTCTATGTAAGGGCGTCAATGACGGCGATGAACTGAGAAAAACCATCGGCGACCTGGGTCAATTTCTGCCCTACATGGAAAGTCTTTCCGTCGTTCCCGTAGGTCTTTCCAATCACCGGGAGGGACTCTATCCGCTGGAGCCCTTCACACCGGAGGATGCCCGGGAGGTCCTCGGTATTATCCATGGATATCAGGAGATTTTTATGGAAGAATATGACACGCATTTTGTCCACGCCAGCGACGAATGGTATATTCTGGCCGGAGAACCGCTTCCCGGGGAGGAAAACTATGACGGCTATGTCCAGTTGGAAAACGGCGTTGGGATGCTTCGCCTGCAGGAACGGGAATTTCATGACGCACTGAACGCGGACATCGATGAAGGCATATTAAATTCGGACAGCCGCTACAGGAAAGGCCATTGTACGATTGCCACCGGAAAACTGGCCGGACCTTTTTTAAAAGAGCTTATCGGAGATTTAAATAAAATTTATCCGAATATTTCGGTGGATGTCGTCGAGGTGACCAATTACTTTTTCGGCCCGCAGATTACCGTATCCGGCCTGCTTACAGGACAGGATATTATTCATGCGTTAAAAGGCCGGAATCTGGGCGAACAGCTTCTGCTTCCGGTCAACGTACTGCGCAGCGGCGAGGACGTGCTTCTGGATGACGTCCATGTCACGGAGATTGAAAAAACTTTACAAGTTCCGATTCGTATTGTACAATCAAACGGAAAAGACTTATATGATGCCCTGACCTTCCGGGAGGGCGAAAGAGTTTGATGCAAAAAGGAGATTTATATATATGAGCAAACCAATCGTGGCCATTGTCGGCCGACCAAATGTGGGCAAATCCACATTATTTAATGTCCTCGCCGGACGTAAAATATCTATTGTGAAAGATACGCCGGGTGTCACCAGAGACCGCATTTACGCAGATGTTACCTGGCTGGACAAACAGTTTACAATGATTGATACGGGAGGTATCGAGCCGGAGAGTAAGGATTTAATTTTATCCAGTATGCGGGAACAGGCTGAAATCGCCATTGCCACTGCGGATGTTATTGTATTTGTCACCGATGTCCAGCAGGGAGTTATCGATGCGGACTATAAGGTTGCCGACATGCTCAGAAAATCGGGAAAACCGATTGTTTTGGCTGTCAACAAGGTCGATAGCTTTAAAAAATACGAGGCAGATATTTACGAGTTTTACAATCTGGGAATCGGAGACCCTTTCGGTATTTCCGCCGCCTCCCAGCTTGGTCTTGGAGATATGCTGGACGAGGTTATCCGGCATTTTCCTGACGGTTCCGCAGAAGAGGAAGAAGACGAGCGGCCGAGAATTGCCATTATCGGAAAACCGAATGTGGGAAAATCCTCCCTCATCAACAAGCTTTGCGGAAGCCAGCGTTCCATCGTTTCCAATATTGCCGGAACGACACGGGACGCCATCGATACCGTCGTTAAATTTAACGGTCAGGAATACGTCTTTATCGATACGGCCGGAATCCGTCGTAAAAGCAAAATTAAAGAAGATTTAGAGAGGTACAGTATTATCCGGGCCGTATCTGCCGTTGAACGGGCCAATATTGTCATTTTGATGATTGACGCGACGGAAGGCGTTACCGAACAGGATGCCAAAATTGCAGGAATCGCCCATGAGCGCGGCAAGGGCGTTATTATTGCCGTGAACAAGTGGGACGCCGTCGTCAAAAATGACAAGACCATCTATGACTATACGAAAAAAATACGTGAAACCCTGGCTTATATGCCTTATGCCGAACTGATTTTTATTTCGGCCATGACCGGACAGCGGCTTACAAAGCTCTATGAATTGATGGATATGGTGATTCAGAATCATTCGATGAGAATAGGAACGGGCGTGCTGAATGAAATCATGGCGGAAGCCGTCGCGTTAAAACAGCCGCCGTCAGATAAGGGACGCCGCCTGAAATTGTACTATATTACCCAGGTGGCCGTAAAACCGCCAACCTTTGTTATTTTTGTCAATGACAAAGAATTGACCCACTTTTCCTATACACGATATATTGAAAATAAAATCCGCGAGGCCTTTGGTTTCCGCGGTACCCCGCTTAAATTTATTATTCGCGAGAGAAAGGATAAGGATAAATAGAGATGCTGAGAGATATCATTCTTTGCCTTTTCATCGGATACATTTTCGGGTGCTTCCAGACCGGCTATATTTACGGCCGGTGCCACGGAATTGATATCCGCCAGTACGGCAGCGGAAATGCCGGAACAACAAACACATTGAGAGTTCTTGGAAAAAAAGCAGGATATATTACCTATCTTGGAGATGCACTGAAAGCGATTATCGCCATATTGCTTGTAAAATATCTGGTTTATGGCCGTCTGCTCGTACCGGTTCTCACCTTCCAGCTCCTTTTGGCTTATACGGGACTTGGCGTCGCTCTCGGGCATAATTATCCCGTCTATCTGAAATTCAAAGGCGGAAAGGGGATTGCCGTAACTTCCGGGGTCATGCTTGCGCTGGATTTGAGAATTGGCCTGATTGGTATTATCGGGTTTTTGATTATTTTTTATGCGACGCGTTATGTCTCTGTCGGCTCACTTTACATGAGCCTGGCTTTTCCGGTCTGCGTCCTTATTTTCTATCCGGGACAGTGGCATTTATTCGGCGTCAGCGTCATATTCTGGCTGATGGCCTGGATGCGTCACCGGGAAAATATCAAACGGCTGATAAATGGTAATGAAAACCGGTTTGAACGCAAGAAAAAGAGCTAAAAGAATTGATTTTTTACCGTAAATCATTTATAATTATAGGGAAGCGTTGCTTCAACGCTTTTGTGTATTGAAGTTTAAGTTTGAAAAGGAAAAGAGGATGAAAACATGAAAAAATCACTTGCATTTATTTTAGCGGGTGCCATGGTTGTCGCTTCCCTGACCGCATGTAGTTCAGGCACAAAGGAGACAACGACTGAGACGACAGCAGAAACTGCAGCAGAGACAACGGCTGAAACGACAGCGGCTGCAGATGGAGAAACTTACAAAATCGGTGTGTTACAGTTAGTTGAACATGCTGCTCTGGATGCTTCCAATGAAGGCTTTGTAGCCGCTCTGGATGATTCCGGTATTTCTTATGAGATTGACCAGCAGAATGCTCAGAATGACCAGTCCGCATGTCAGACAATTGCCGAAAAATTAGTCAATGATGGCGATGACCTGATTCTTGCTATCGGAACTCCGGCGGCACAGGCCGTAGCTGGTGTGACTACCGAGATTCCGATTGTTGGTACAGCCATCACAGATTTTGCAGCTTCCGGTTTGGTTGATTCAAACGAAGCGCCAGGCGGAAACGTTACCGGTTCCTCCGACTTAACACCGATTGAAGCTCAGATTAACCTGCTTCAGAAGGTGCTTCCGGATGCTAAAACCATCGGCGTTCTTTACTGCTCCGCAGAAAGCAACTCCGATATTCAGCTGCAGATGACAAAAGAAGCCTGCGACGCAGCCGGTCTTACAGTTGTTGAATATTCCGTAGCAAGCTCCAACGAGATTCAGTCTGTTGTTGAATCTGCCGTTGGTAAGGTAGACTGCTTATACAGCTTCACAGATAACACAATTGCTGCCGGTATGAACACTGTATCCATGGTAGCTAATGAAAACAACCTTCCTGTTATTTGCGGTGAAGAGGGTATGGTTCAGGCTGGCGGACTTTGTACATACAGTATCGACTACTATGAGTTGGGATACCTTGCAGGCCAGATGGCAGTTAAGATTCTTAAGGGCGAAGCTGACCCGGCCACAATGCCAATTGAATATTACCCAGAGGAGAAATGTACTTTCGTAGGTAATGAAGAAACAGCAAAGGTATTGGGAATTGATATTTCCGGACTTGAATAATCAGCTAATTTAAAGTAAACTCCGGCGAATATGTATTTCATATTTGCCGGGGCTATTTTTTTAGGTAAATAATATCCAAAGAAAAGGAGAGAAATACGCATGAATATTGGTGGTATATTGCTGGCAATGCAGGGCGCCGTATCCCAGGGTATCCTATGGGGCGTTCTTGTACTTGGCGTCTATATTACATATAAGATTCTTGATATTGCGGATTTGACAGTCGACGGCAGTTTTGCTTTGGGCGGCTGCGTCTGTGCGACATTGGTCGTAACCCATGGTATGAATCCGGTACTGGCTCTGGTCCTTGCAGCTTTCGCCGGAATGATTGCGGGAGCAGTCACGGGACTTTTACATACAGCCTTTGATATACCTGCAATATTGGCAGGTATTTTGACACAGATTGCCTTATGGTCGATTAATCTTCGGATTATGGGAAAGAGTAATATTCCTTTACTTAAAACCGGAACCATTTTTTCAGGCTTCGTGGAAGCTACGGGTCTGAAATCTTCCCAGGCCTCCGGTCTGATAGGCATTATTATTGCCGTGATAATTATTGCGGCTTTATATTGGTTTTTCGGTACTGAAATTGGTTCGGCCCTGCGTGCAACGGGTAATAATGAAGATATGATTCGTGCATTGGGCGTCAATACAAAAATAACGAAAATGATTGCCCTGATGTTGAGCAACGGCCTTGTCGGCCTTTCCGGCGGCCTTGTATGTCAGAGCCAGAAATATGCGGATATCGGTATGGGTACCGGTGCCATCGTCATCGGCCTGGCCGCCATTGTCATCGGTGATGTATTGATGGGAAAATTCCGCTCCTTCGCAAGCCGTTTGGCTTCGGCCATCGTTGGTTCTGTGGTTTACTTCCTGATTCGTGCCATCGTTCTCCAGCTTGGTATGGACGCCAACGATATGAAACTGTTGTCAGCAATCATTGTTGCCCTTGCCCTCTGTATTCCTGTTTCTTTAAATAAATATCGTGCAAAACGTGCTTACTCGGAAGGAGGAGAAAAAGATGCTTAAAATCTCCAATGTCAGCAAGACGTTTAATATTGGAACTATTAATGAGAAGAAGGCTCTTCGAAGCATTAACCTTCACCTTGACCAGGAAGATTTTGTGACCATCATTGGCGGTAACGGCGCCGGAAAGTCCACCATGCTGAATATGGTTGCCGGCGTTTATCCGATTGACTCCGGTGTCATTACCTTGGATGGTGTTAATATCTCAAGATTACCTGAATTTGCCCGTGCAAAATATCTGGGGCGTGTATTTCAGGACCCAATGCGCGGAACAGCCGCAGATATGGAAATCCAGGAAAATCTTGCCCTTGCTTTAAGACGCGGCCAGAGCCGCGGCCTTCGCTGGGGCATTTCCGCGGAAGAGAAGGAACAGTATAAAAAACTTCTTACCCGTCTGGACCTTGGCCTTGAAAACCGGCTTTCATCGAAGGTCGGCCTGCTTTCCGGCGGACAGCGTCAGGCGCTGACACTTTTAATGGCCACATTAAAGAAACCGAAGCTCCTTCTTCTGGATGAGCATACGGCCGCTCTGGACCCGAAAACGGCAAAAAAGGTTCTTGATATCACCGAAGAAATTATCAATCAGAATCACCTGACAGCGCTGATGGTTACCCATAATATGAAAGATGCCATCCGCCTTGGCAACCGGCTCATTATGATGCATGAAGGACAGATTATCTATGATGTCCGCGGCGAGGAAAAACAAAATCTGGAAGTTGGCGACCTTCTGGAGAAGTTTGAACAGGCCAGCGGCGGCGAGTTTGCCAATGACCGTATGCTGCTTTCCTGATTTCTTTATCTGTAGCCGGCGGCCGGTTGTAACTCTATGACAGGCATATTTTATCAATACCGTCGATATAATTTTTGTAAGATTGTATCGGCGGTGTTTTTATGGATATGAATACACGGCGTGAAATTCAAAATATGCGTATACGCAGCGGGCGAATGACCAGAGACTATACAGACCATATTTCCGGCATTAGCCCGGGCATCTATTGTCTGTTCCGCTGCTTTCTGGCTCTGGCTTTTTTTGTGGCCGGTATCACTTTCCCAATGATTTCTGTCAGCCAGATTCCAAAGGAATTAACGGAAATACCGAAATATGTATCCGTAAACTATACAATTGAAGATGTGTCTGCCGTGATTGACAGTCTGGCAAATTACTAGAGAATATGATATACTGGATGCAATGTGTAGAAAAAGGAGATTACTATGAAAAAACTTGCTTTAACCGATGATATTTTGCTTCAAGTCGAAAAACCGGCAAGATATCTCGGCAATGAATATAACGCGGTATATAAAGACCCTGCTTCGGTAGATATCCGTTTTGCCATGTGCTTTCCGGATGTCTATGAAATCGGCATGTCTTACCTTGGAATACAGATTATTTATGATATGCTGAATCAGCGGGAGGACGTGTACTGTGAACGTCTGTATTCACCGTGGATGGATTTGGACGCTATTATGCGGGAGCGTCATATCCCGTTATTTGCTCTGGAATCCCAGGACCCGATTAAGGATTTTGATTTTCTCGCTATGACGCTCCAATATGAAATGTGTTATACCAATGTGTTACAGATTTTGGATTTAAGTCAGATTCCGTTGACATCAAAAGAGCGGACGACAGAACATCCTTTTATCATTGGCGGCGGTCCCTGCGCCTATAATCCGGAGCCTTTAGCAGATTTCTTTGATATTTTTTATATTGGTGAAGGTGAAACCGTCTATAATGAATTGATGGACAGATACAAGGTGTGGAAGAAAAAAGGCGGCAGCCGAAAGGAATTTTTGGTCGAAGCGTCAAAGATTCCAGGACTTTACGTTCCATCTTTATATGAGGTTACTTATCATGAGGATGGAACCATCGAATCCTTCCGGCCATCCGAACCGGGAATTCCTGAAAAAATAAAAAAACAGGTGGTTTCCGATTTGAGCCATACGTATTATCCGTCAAAGCCTGTGGTGCCATTTATCAAAGTCACCCAGGACCGGGTCGTTCTCGAAATTCAGCGCGGCTGTATCCGAGGCTGCCGTTTTTGCCAGGCCGGAGCCGTATACCGGCCAAACAGAGAGCGGGATTTGGAATTTCTGAAAAAATATGCCCACGATATGCTCACCTCTACCGGCCATGAAGAAATTTCTCTGAGTTCGCTCAGTTCCAGTGATTATTCCCGGCTGGAGGAATTGACCACCTATCTGATTCAGGAATTCGGCGTAAAGGAACGGGTAAATATCTCCCTTCCATCCCTGCGAATTGACGCCTTTTCATTGGACGTCATGAGCCAGGTACAGGATGTGAAAAAGAGCAGTCTGACCTTTGCACCGGAGGCCGGTTCCCAGAGAATGCGTGATGTCATCAATAAAGGATTGACCGAGGATGATATTTTTTCCGGTGCCATGGAAGCCTTTAACGGCGGATGGAACCGTGTTAAACTCTATTTTATGCTTGGCCTTCCGGGTGAAACCTATGATGACATCGAGGGTATCGCCAGGTTATCCAACGATATAGCCGCACTTTATTATACCATTCCAAAGGACAAACGTCCCGGGCCGAGGGTCGATGTCGTATCCAGTACCTCTTTCTTTGTGCCGAAGCCGTTTACGCCATTCCAGTGGGTACCTCAAAATACGACGGAGCAGTTTAAGGATAAACAGCATTTTTTAAGCCGGAAGATGAAAGAGCAGTTGAATCGGAAGAGCATGCGGTATAATTGGCATGATTTTGATTTGACGGCCCTCGAGGGCTTTTTGGCCAGAGGCGACCGTAAAGTCGGTGAGGTGATTTATAAAGCCTACAAAAAGGGATGTATGTTTGATTCCTGGTCGGAATTCTTTTACTATGACCGGTGGCTGGAAGCTATGGAGGAGTGCGGCATAGAGCCATCCTTCTATACGGACCGCAGCCGTGACTATGATGAAATTCTTCCATGGGATTTTATCGACGCCGGAGTGACCAAAGAATTTTTATGGCGGGAATACGTCCAGTCCCAGAAGGGAGCTGTAACGCCGAACTGTCGTATGCAGTGTTCCGGCTGTGGCTGCCGGGTTTACGAAGGAGGTGTCTGCTTTGAAGGTAAGAATTAAATTTGCCAAGGAAGGAATTATGCGTTTTATCGGCCATCTGGATATGATGCGCTATTTTCAGAAGGCTTTTCGCCGTTCTGGCATTGATATCCAATATTCCCAGGGCTATAGCCCGCATCAGTTGATTTCCTTTGCTGCGCCTTTAGGGGTTGGCCTGACAAGTACCGGCGAATATATGGATATCGTCATGGGCGAATGTCCATCCTCAGAGGAATTCATACGCCGGATGAATGAACAAATGGTTGACGGCGTCCGTATTTTAAGTGCGGTAGCGCTGCCCGACGACAGTAAGAATGCCATGTCCATTGTGACAACGGCCGATTACCGGATTCGCTTCCGTGAAAATATGTCGCCGGATTTTGAGCTTTCAACGGCCATTGAACGCTTTATGGCTCAGGAGAAAATCATGGTAACTAAGAAAACAAAGAAAAGTGAAAAAACAATGGATATTAAACCGATGATTCATTGTTTTAAAGCCGATGGCGACGGCTGCTTTATGAATGTGGCCACCGGAAGCACTCAGAACCTGAAACCGGAACAGGTAATGGCCACTTTATATCAATTTATGGGTAGAGAGTTGGATAACTTTTCTATCTATATTCACCGGGTCGAAACTTACGGCGCCGATTTTAAAACCCTTGAGGAATATGGAAGCAGGATAGAATGAGCGTAAATATGTCGAAAGAAGTTATTATTACTCACTATAAAAATCAATATCTGGTCGCCCTGCTTAAAGACGGAAAGGCTGTGGAGATATTTTTAAAAGCTTCCGATTCCCTGGAAATCGGCGATATTTTTGTGGGAAAGGTGAAAAATATCGTTGAAAATATTCAGGCCGCCTTTGTGGAAATTTTACCGGGAATTATCGGTTATTATTCATTGAATACAAATACAAATCACCTGTTTTCTCACCCGACCAGCAGAAAGTTAAGGGCTGGTGATGAAATTCTCGTTCAGGTTGAAAGGGGGAGCATCAAGAGCAAGGCTCCCGTACTGACAAGTAAAATCCAGCTTTCCGGGGAGCATATGGTTTTTCTTGGAAATCAGCATTTTATAGGTATTTCTAAAAAAATAAATTCCTGTAAAAGACGCGAGGCTTTAAAATCCCTCGGACAAGTCTTCACTGAAGGTTACAAAACCGGCGTTATTTTCCGGACGAAAAGTGCGGAAAGAGACGATGTATTATTAGAAGAGGAATATCGTTCACTTTCGGTTGACTATAAAAATATTATGTCAATCTATCCAATGCGGACCTGTTTTACAAAAATTTATTCCTCTTCAAATGACTGGCTGAAATACGTTCATGAATTTTCTCAGCCATCCCTTCGGGTTTTAACAGATATCCCGGAGGTATATGAAGAATTAAAGCTCCGGTATAAGGGCGCGGACGATGCGCCGTGTTGTGAATTATACAATGATACGGGTTATCCGCTGATAAAGCTGAAAAGTATGGAAACGCAGATTGGACGGGCCGTTTCCAAAACGGTATGGCTTAAATCCGGCGCTTCTCTGGTTATTGAAACCACCGAAGCGTTGACTTCGATTGACGTCAACACGAGCAAGACAGAAATTCATAAGAAAAATGACGACGCCTTTCTGCAGATTAACATGGAAGCCGCAGCAGAAATATGCCGACAATTAAGACTTCGCAATCTATCCGGGATAATTATTGTAGATTTTATCAATCTTTCTTCAAAAGAAGCAAAAAATTTACTGATGGCTGAGCTTCAAAAATTCGCCAGAGAGGACCCGGTTCAGTTGAATGTCATTGATATGACAGCTCTCGGATTAGTGGAAATGACCCGGAAACGCACATACCGTCCGCTGCATGAGCAGCTTGGGGAGGTGGATAGGTTTGAATAGAGAGCGTTATATGAAAATCCTCCGGTGGGCGGAAGCGAATCCGGCACGAAAAAAATTGCTTTGTTTTTTTAGCAAAGCTCTGCCGGTTATCCTGGCCGGAATATATCTTTTTTGTCTGGTCATCTGTTTCTTTGTCTATCCCGTACTGCTTTTACGGCTCATACTGCGCCCGGCGTTATGCTTTCTGGCAGTAACGTTTTTAAGAAAGCTGCTGAAATTTCCGCGGCCCTACGACGTTTATGATTTTGTTCCCCTGTGCGGCTATCATCCGGGAAAAAACTGCAGTTTTCCGAGCAGACATACGGCCAGCGCCGCCATTATTGCCCTGGAAATATTTCATTTTTGGACCGGTTTGGGCGTAGTGACACTATTACTGGCATTATTTATTGGCCTGCTCCGTATTTTATGCGGAAATCATTTTATTAAAGACGTCCTCGGGGCCTGGATAATTGCCCTGATATTTAATATTCTGTAAATTTGTCTTATGCAATATTTAATTTCAAAATACTTTGATATTTTATTGACATTTTCTGAATATTATGCTATTGTATAGGTAAATAAACAAGGAATTTTATAATAAAGGGGGTTTGTTTATGGGTAACAATTATGTTATTACAATAGGCCGTGAATATGGCAGCGGTGGTTTTGAAATTGGAAAAAAACTTGCTGAAAAACTTGGCATTGGATTTTATGATAAAAATCTGATTGATGCAGCGGCTGAAAAAAGCGGTATCCATATTGATATGCTTCATAAAGCCGATGAAAAGCCAGCAAATCCATTGACAAATCCATTCCTCCATCCGGGATACGAGGCCGGTACGATTAATGACAGGTTATTCTGGACCCAGTCCGAAGTTATTCGCGAACTGGCCGATAAAGAATCCTGTGTAATCATTGGACGATGCGCCGATTTCGTTTTACGTGACCATGATAATGTGCTGAACATATTTATTCAGGCACCGTTGGCTGACCGTGTAGCCCGTGTTTCCGAAAAGTATTTAATTGAAATACCATCCGAAGCGAAAAAAGAAGTGATTCGCACAGATAAGCTTCGCCGTTCCTATTATCAGTTCTATACCGACAGCAAATGGGGCGGCCGAGAACATAAGGATTTGGTCATCAACAGCAGTATTCTTGGAATTGACGGAACAGTAGATTTTATTAAAGATTTCGTTGAACGTAAGTTCAAATAATTGACATTATTACACACCTGACATAACCCCATATGGATGTATCTGCGGGACCTGCCGACGGCAGGTCCTTTCCTGTGCCCTTTTGTTTTTATGTGGTATATTTTTACACATGAACCGGTTCAATAGGTCGGACAACTGGTATAATTGTATTTAAATTGTATTGAAAAAACAAGAAAAGTACATCAATTTCCATTGACTTTCGGATTTAGAAAAGCTACTATATAGGTGTAAGGACGAGATATGTTGCAACGAAAAAAAGGGGGCTTTTATATGAGTGGCAATTATATCATTACAATCGGACGAGAGTATGGCAGCGGCGGTCTTGAAATCGGACAGAAGCTGGCAGAGAAATTAGGCATCAAATGTTACGACAAAGAATTACTCAACCTCGTTGCTGAAAAAAAAGGCCTGAAAAAAGAAATCGTCGAAAAGATGGATGAAAAAAAAGGCAGTTTTTTTCTCGAACCGTCCGGAAACTTTTTCCCGAGCAGACCTTCAAAAAACCTTCCGGCTTTTGGCGCCTTTGGCAAAACGATGAATGATAAAGTTTTTCTTTTTGAATCTTCTGTCATTCGCAGTTTGGCCGAAGAAGAATCCTGCATACTTATTGGGCGGTGTGCAAATATTGTGCTGAAGAATAATGAAAACATTCTGAACATATTTATTCAGGCGCCAAAAAAGGCACGTATTCAACGATTGTCAGAACAGTATCAGCTCTCTGAAGATATGGCTGAAAAAGAAATGCATCGTATTGATAAAATTCGTGCTTCCTATTACCAGTTTTATACAGACAGAAAGTGGGGAAACAGAGATGACTTTGATTTAGTTATCAACAGCGCCGCTTTCGGAATCGATAAAACGGTAGACCTCATTAAAACCATTGCGGAAAACAAATTCAGCTAATTTCTCAGGGGATATGGATATTCCTTTCGAGAAATTACATCCCCTCTTAACCAGGGCTGCCATTTCAGGCGGCCCTGATTTAATGGACGAATATAAATAGCCGGATATGGATGAATATAGTTAAAAAAATATTGACAATAAACAAACAGCATGGTAAACTAATCTAGTGTGCCGCTCAGTGAGGTTTTAAGTTCTTTTGAGACACCGAAGCTGGCGAGTTTTATTATTAGGAGGTGCCATATGTACGCGATTATAGCAACAGGTGGTAAACAGTACAAAGTATCTGAAGGCGACGTTATCCGTGTTGAAAAGCTTGGTATCGAGGCTGGCGAGTCCGTTGTATTTGACCAGGTTCTTGTTGTCAGCGGTGATGATGTGAAAGTTGGTAACCCAACAGTAGCTAATGCGACTGTTTCCGGAACAGTTATGTGTGAAGGAAGAGCAAAAAAAGTCATCGTTTACAGATATAAGAGAAAAACCGGATATCACAAAAAGAACGGACACAGACAGGCGTATACACAGGTGAAGATTGACAAAATCAACGCTTAATCCGGGGGATGAATCATGATTTGGGTAACTGTTGTCCGTACAAAGGACAACCAAATCCGGTCTTTCCAGGTTTCCGGACATGCTGAGTATGCGGAGAGCGGACAGGATATTGTGTGCAGTGCGGTTTCTGCATTGACAATTACAACAATCAATGCATTGTCCATGTATACGACTCAGATTTTTGAAACAGATGCGGATGCGGAGAGCGGTTGTATCACCGTGAATTTTACCGAACCGCTGAACCATGACGGAGAGCTTCTGGTAAATTCTATGATTCTCGGGTTGCGAGCCATTGAAAATGAGTATAACGACGAATATATACACGTAGATTTCAGGGAGGTGTAGACGATGTTAAAAATGAACCTTCAGTTTTTCGCTCATAAAAAGGGTGTTGGTTCTACAAAGAACGGCAGAGATTCCGAATCCAAACGTTTGGGAGCGAAAAGAGCAGACGGACAGTTTGTAAAAGCCGGAAATATTCTTTACAGACAGCGTGGTACTAAAATCCATCCGGGCGTAAATGTTGGCCGTGGTGGCGATGATACATTATTTGCTTTAGTTGACGGTGTTGTAAGATTTGAAAGAAAAGGTAGAGATAAAAAACAGGTTTCTATCTATCCGGTAGCAGCAAACGAATAAGAATGAACAGGCGACTTCAGATTTTAAGTTTTAAGATTTGAAGTCGTTTTTTCTTAAACAGTTAAAAACATCCCCATAGAAAGGATGAAAAAATAAATGTTTGTAGATAAAGCCAAAATATATGTTCGCTCCGGTAAAGGCGGCGATGGTCATGTCAGCTTTCGTCGGGAGCTTTTTGTCCCGGCCGGCGGACCCAACGGCGGCGACGGCGGCAAGGGCGGCGATGTTGTTTTTGTCGTCGATAAAGGTCTGAATACACTGACCGATTTCCGTCATGTCCGTAAATATAAGGCCGGCGACGGTGAACCGGGAGGGAAAAACCGGTGTCACGGTTCGGACGGCGAGGATATTATCATCAAGGTGCCGGAGGGAACCATCATAAAAGAAGAAAATTCCGGTCTTGTCATTGCAGATATGTCCGGAGAAAATGAGCGTATGGTATTATTAAAAGGCGGCCGGGGAGGAAAGGGCAATCAGCATTATGCCACACCGACAATGCAGGCCCCAAAATACGCCCAGCCGGGCCAGAAAGCCCAGGAATTAAATCTGATTCTTGAATTAAAGGTCATTGCCGATGTTGGCCTTGTCGGTTTCCCGAATGTGGGGAAATCCACTTTTTTGGCCAGGGTGACAAATGCCAAACCTAAAATTGCCAATTACCATTTTACGACATTAAGTCCAAACCTTGGCGTTGTGGATTTGGATGGAAGCGACGGCTTTGTTATCGCCGATATACCGGGAATCATCGAAGGCGCTTCCGAAGGCGTGGGCCTTGGACATGAATTTTTGCGGCATATTGAACGC
>CABUAW010000022.1 GCA_902489645.1 uncultured Lachnospiraceae bacterium
GGCTGTTCTCCGTCCGGCAGCGTCCGCTCACCTTCTGGCTGTTCTCCGTCCGGCGGCGTCTGTTCGCCCATCTGTGGCTGGCCGTTCATCTGTGGCTGGCCACCCATCGAACCGCCCATCGGACCGCCCCACTGGCCCCATTCTTCTCTGAGCTGTCCATTTTCATCATAACTTGCATTGGCGCTTCCCCCGCCGCTCTCTATGGAGCCGGAGCCGCCGTTAATTTGCAGTATCGTTTCAGCCTGAATACCATCCTGAGCCGCCGTAATCCGATACGTTCCTCCATCGAGCAAAATGTAGCCCTTATCTGCATCCGTGTCATTATTGGATTTAATTCCGTCGCCGCCGGCCGTAATCGTCAAATCGCCGTCTTTGACGATTACCGAGTCTTTCCCTTTCAGACCATGCTGCTGTGCGGTAACATTTAAAACTCCGCCGATAATTTTTAAATCGTCTTTACTTCGGATACCATCCTCATAATTGCCATTAACGTTTAAAGTACCTTCACCGTTAATGCTCAGGTCGTCTTTACTGAAAATGCAGGCATTCGGCTCATCCTCCGCGGCATCGTCATAAATATACTCAGAGGCGTCATTCAATGTATTTTCCTGTCCCTTGGCAAGGGTAATTACGATTTTTTTACTCTGCTCGCCATAAATCACCGAGCTTGTGCTTGAACTGGCCGTCAGACCATTTAAAATAATATGGACGTTATCTTCCTTATCCGCATCCACCAGAATCTGTCCGTCATTCATTGTCCCGCTGAACACATAGGTTCCGGCCTGTGTAATTTTCAGTGTATTTCCATCCGCCACAATACCGTCGCCGGAAATCTCCGCAGAATCGCCGTTACATTGAATCATCGTGGCACTTTTTTCGGACCAGCTCTCATCCAAATCCTCCGCATCATAATCTCCGCTCAACGTCCCTGTCTCTGCCGCCCCATCTTCGCTGTTTTTATCCGTTTCATCGGCCGAACCGGACAGCGTAACCGTCGTTTCGGTCAAAGTGCCGTTGTTCTGGGAACTGCAGCCGCCAAGCAGTCCCAAAACCAGACTGCCTGTCAACAGGTAAACGAAATATTTCGAACCTTTCATTTCAGAAAACCTCCCATCTATAATTCTTCTCTCTCCTGAGCCACCCGTCCGCAAACAATGGTCAGATTTCCATTGCGGCATCTCAGCTCATCCAGAAATTTTTTCTCGCTTTTATCTCCCCGGAACAGTATATGATAATGAAGCTCATATAGACTTCCCATATTGACTGTCTTCACCTTTAACAATTCATTTCTCGTTGTATATTCGGCAAACAAATCATCAAATACGCCTTCATAGTCCAGATTTTCAGGAATGGTCACTTTTAAATCCCGCATCATCTGATTCATACAGCCAACCGGGAGGGTCGCCACCAGCAGCATCACCACGCCCACGATGATAACCAGCAGTCCTCCGATTGCCACATAGCCCATACCCGTGGCGAGTCCTACCGCCATTGCCAGGAAAATGGCAGCTATTTCTCTGGAGTTTCCCGGAACGGAGCGAAAACGTACCAGACTGAAAGCCCCGGCCACGGCCACACCTGTTCCCAGGTTCCCGTTGACCAGCATAATGACTGTCTGGACAATCAGCGGAAGTAATATCAATGTCAAAATAAAATTTTTTGAATACTGATTTTTATACATATGTACCAATGCAATAACCACACCGAAAAGAATCGAAAATATGGTGCAAAATATAAATTCCGGTACGGTCAGCCCGGCGGTCGATAATGTCAATATACTGTCAAGCATATAAAAGGCCCTCCCTGAATAAATGTGTTAAATTTTCTTTATAATAAGCGCCATATTTTGAAAAGGAAATCGGAAAAATTTCCAGCTCAGATAATATATGGCCAAACCACAACGGCATACTTTCCGGTATCTTTACTTCCATCAGAACCATCGTTTCCGGCAATAAATATATTCCCGCATCCCCCTTATCCAGATGAAGCTCTTCCTCCCGGTAACGTATATTTTCATCAAAGGTTACCCGAAATTCTTCCTGCTCCTTTCCAAAATAGGCCCGGCGGTCGTAGGCCAGATATACCGAAGGCTTCGGATGATAAAAATTCACAAACCATTGAATCTCATTTAAAATCTGCGAATCCTCATCGGGAACAGCCTGTTCATATAAATATTTTTCCGCATCCTCCAGCCGCATCGGTATCCGCCGCTTATACACCACGCCGTCATATTTCTTTTTCAGTTCAATAAACACCTGGCTGCAGGCCTTTGGCACCCCATAGCTGCGAAGCCGCAGCTTTTCTTTATAATGCGGTTTTTCGATGGATGTTCGTATAAGTTCATAATCTTCCGTATCGAAATAAATGTTACAGATTGTATGAAGTCCATACGCATCCAGTATCAGCCGCTCGCCCACCCGTTCCATCAGCGCTTCGTGCTGTTCACGTGTCAATAAATATTTTTTCTCATACCGCTTAAATACTTCCTGAACCTTCTCCATGTCCACCCTCATTTCCTGCGTTTTATGTACTCCCATTATCTTCTATAAATGTGATATAAAAATGGAAAAATTGTGAAAAACGCTTGAAAAGCCTGTGTCAATTCTGTGTCGATATTTCCATTGACCTCCACTCAAATATCTTTTACAATAGAAGAAATGAATCGCACAAGGAGGAATAAGATTATGAAAGAAAATGTCTTTATCATGGAACATCCGTTAATTCAACATAAAATATCCATGCTTCGGGATGAACGTACCGGAACCAACGAATTTCGCCGCCTCATCGAAGAAATTACCGTTCTGATGGGTTATGAAGCCCTTCGGGACCTTCCGCTGGAAGATATAGAAATCAAAACCCCTATTGAAACCTGCTATTCCCCGATGATTTCAGGGAAAAAACTGGCGATTGTCCCAATTCTGCGGGCCGGACTGGGTATGGTCAATGGAATTCTCACATTGGTCCCTTCCGCCAAGGTCGGACATATCGGACTTTACCGTGATGAAGAAACCCATGAGCCCCATGAATATTTCTGCAAACTGCCTGCGCCAATTGACCAGAGAACGATTCTCGTTCTGGACCCAATGCTGGCCACCGGCGGTTCCGCCGTCGCCGCTGTAGATTTTATTAAAGCGCATGGCGGCAAAAACATCAAATTTATGTGTATCATTGCAGCTCCGGAGGGTATCAAACACTTTCAGGCGTGTCATCCGGACGTACCGATTTATTGCGGACATCTGGACCGCTGCTTAAATAAAAATGCTTACATCTGTCCGGGTCTTGGAGATGCCGGCGACCGTATCTTCGGAACACGATAAACAAAAAAAATATGTTCTCCCGAAAGCCCGCCATAACGCTTTCTCAGAGAACATATTTTTTTATTTCACATCAAATCCTTATGCTATTTATTTTCTATTTAAAATGAATTTCTTCCGGTAAAATCATTGCCTCAGAGGCCGCAATTCCAAGCATACGGCACAATAAAGGTGCAATGTTCCTCTGTCCAATGCTATGGTCCTCAAATCGTCCATTCTCCACCAGGGGGCTGAAAATGTATAGCGGAACTTCCCTTTGCAGGTCTGTCGGCCCACCATGAAGGCCATTTTCATTCATTCCATGGTCTGCCGAAACCACTATCTGATATCCGGCTTCAATCCATCCCGGCAAAAGCTCAGATATCAAAACCCCCATATCCGCAACTTTCCAGGCATATTCCCGACTGTCCGCTCCAAAGGTATGTCCGGCCAAATCAATACTCATCGGATGATAAAGCATAAAATCCGGGTGAAATGTCTTTCGGATAAATTCACCGTCCATAAACAGATGGGAGTCCGGATAGGAATCTTCCCAATAAAAAATACCGTAATCAATCAATCCCTCTCCCGGACTTAACGAAATACGCTCACGGTGCTTATCAAAAGGCGCCCGGTTATACAATTCGCTCATCCAGAAGTAGGCCGCCGCACCGGTAATAAGTCCGGCCTCTTTGCACAGGCTGAAAACACTTTTCTGATTGGAGCGGCGCACAATTTCATTGCAGGTAATTCCATGGATATAACTCGGAACCCCCGTCAACAGGGTTTCATACATCGGCCGGGACATTGAAGGCAATTCTCCCCGGACTTTATATTTGGCCGCCAGGCCATAGTCCGCCATATGTTCCAGGTATCCCAGGTTTTCCGTTGCTATTTTATAACCACACGCATCTAATAATACAAAAATTGTTTTGCCCATTTTATTTCCTCTTTCTGTTTTCCGTATATCTTATCTGTCAATTTCCCCGGGCATATTCAGACGTTCCAATACGCCCTGTACGACCGCCATACCGACTCGTTTTAAAGCCTCTTCCGTATTCGCTCCCAAATGGGGAGTCGCAATAAAATTATCCAAAGAAAGCAGCGGATGATTGCCGTCCACAGGCTCGTCCGCAAATACGTCACAGGCCGCGCCGCCGAGCTTCCCACTGGCCAGACTTTCGTACAACGCCTGCTCATCCAGAACCGCGCCCCTTGTCGTATTAATTAAAATCGCCCCCGGTTTCATCTGTCTGAACTCTTCTCTGCCAATGAGCCGACAAGTTTCCGGCGCAAGCGCCACACCCATAACAATCACATCCGCCTTTTTGAAGACGTCCGCCATCGACGGCGCATAGAGCATATGCATCGCTTCGGCCTTTGCCCTCGTCAAATGTCTCGACCAGCCGATAATCTCCATCCCCAAACCATTTCGGCAGATATCCGCCGTCTGACGGCTGATATCTCCCACACCGATTAAGCCCAATGTCTTTCCGAAAAGCTCCATGCCCTGAAGCTCTGCCATACGATTGGAACTCCCGGCGGCGGCCACGGCAGGCTGACCAGCAGCCACGGCAAATCGGTCAGCGGCCAGACTTCGCTCGGCCTGCACAATTTTCCGTGCGGCGGCGAGCATCAGCCCCACGTTCATCTCGGCAACGGAACGGCCATTTTGATGGGGCACTGAAAACACCTGAATCCCATGTTTTTTCGCAGCCTCCATATCCACATCGTCCGTCCCCGTTCCGTGAATCCCGATGACCTTCAATGATTTGGCCTTTTCCATAATTTCATCGGTTACCTTAAAATTCCGGTCAATCAGAGCCTCCGCCTCCGGCAGTCTGTCCCATTCATGAATCACTTCCGCACAGCTTTCTAAAAGCGCATAGGCTTCCGGGTGAATATATTCGCATAAAAAAACTTTTCGCATCGTCTGCCCCTCTTAACGCCCGTCCGGCTCGTCTGCAATCGTCACCGTCACCGTAAACACGCTTTCTTCATCAACAACCGCCTTTACAACACCTTCCAGGTGACGCAGCCGTTTCGACGTATTATTGGACATGGCAATGGCATCGTTAATTGTATAATAGTACATTGTTCCTGACAGGGTTTTCAATATAGATTCTGTCATCGTCACATGTTGTCCCACTTCGACCAATCCCGGACGCTCCATACGAAAATCCATATCACGTTCTGCCATTTCAATCACCTCTAGAGGCTATCATATCACACTACAAACAAAAAAGAAATACCTTGCCAAACCATATTAAGCATGGTCAGAAAAGGTATTTCTTTGAATTAACAATTTAATTTTCACTCAGGACTGTACCGTCAGCTAAAGTAATCGTATAACCATTATAATTAATAGTTCCGTTATTCTCAAGTGTTGTCAGCGTACAATCTCCAGTCAAAGTCCATGTACACCCCGCCTCAATAGTAACAGCCGCATTGTTATCAACGGCGGTTCCATTCTGCTCGTTTTCAATAATATTAATTGTTCCGGTCAGAGAACTTCCATTAGTCAATACTACAGCCAATTCAGAAATCGTATCTACTGCGATATCACCTTCAAGTACCTGATTGTCGGCTGTAAAATCAACCTGAGCGCCATTGCGGCCGGCACTTCCCCAACCACGGGATGCACTGTTTCCAGAAATCAAAAGTAAGTATCCCTCTGTTTCTTCATTTACAATCGTTACATCAGACAAATATAATGTGCATTGAGTATTCGTAACATAAAACATGTCTCCGTTTTTCGATGTCAGGCTTCCGCCTTTCATAGAGAAAGCTGACTGACCCACTTCTGCATCTCCGGACATAGACTGATAAATCATGACATTGTGAACATTTTCATCCGAGCTGGTTCCTTCTGTATCACTCATATTTCCTATAACATCACAATTTTCAAGTACAATAGAATTTTGTCCCTCAATGACAAGCGCCTCGGAGTTATTGGCCGTCAATGCGGCATTTTTCACAGTGATATCCGCTGTAGAATACACGGCCGGAGAATTATAGCCATTGCTTGTATAATTTCCACCATCTACATTCACAGTCCCACCGCCTCTGTCGGAGCGAATCGCTGCCGCAGAGCTTCCAGATGTATCCACAGTCAGATTTGACGCATTTGTCGTGCCTCCGCCGGTCGTCTGTATGCCTCCGGAATTATCCGCCGTTGTCCGAATTGTCGAGTCCGATATATTAACAACGGTGCCTTCACCATAGCTGAAAACGCCGTTGCCATTCTGAGCTGAAGAAAAAACTTCCGCATTGGTAATCGTCACATTCGCTCCATTGGTCACAAGAAGCGCCGCATTCATACCGTAAAAATCTCCATCCTCCGTGTTGGAAGTCGCACCACCGCTTTTATTTACTGTAATTCCTGATAAAGTTACATCTGCACCATCCACGCGAAGGGCGTTTTCATCTTCTCCCTCCGAATCATAACTATTATCAGCATACTCACCATCCGAATCAATGGTATTGGCGGCCGTTCCCTGATTTACTGTACCAGAACCGCCGAAGCCGCCGCCCATACCGCCGCTGGCTCCCATACCGCTCATATCTCCGGTATTTTTTACAGTTACGGACTGAACGGTGTTGTCATCGCCAACTTCGATGACGAGTACATCATCCACTTCAATGTCATCAATGCCGCCTTCTGTACTTTCCATGCCCGTTTCAATAGCAATCACCGCTCCATCCACATCGATAACTGCTGTTTCTTCACCTGCTGTAAACATATTCATATTGCCCATGCCTCCGAAAGGCATCTCCGGCGCTTCGCCATCAGCCTCGCCCGAATTTCCTTCCGGCTTCTCTGGTGCTTTGCCATCGGCCTCGCCCGGATTTCCTTCCGGCTTCTCCGGTGCTTCACCATCCATCTGCTCCCCGCCCTCCTGCTCTTCAAGTGTTCCAAGAAGCAATGTGAACTCTGTTCCGTTAATTTCCGTAACTTGCCCTGTAAGCGTTGTATTACTATAATCTACATTTACCGTCGTATCCGTACTGCATCCAATCAGCGACACGAGCAATGTTCCGGTACACAGTATCACTCCAATTTTTTTCATCGAATATTGTCCTCCTGTATCATTTCCAATTTTCATTTCTCCAAAATTTTTCCCAAAATCTGTTTATTCTGCTGGAACAGCCATCTTTGGAACGTATTTTTCCGCCTCCGCATCGCCAATATCCCGAATAAGCACAAAAGGCGTACATTCATCATCCTGCCCGGCCGGATTGTCCCTAATATACTCGGTTAAAATATCGTCGGCCGTACTCCTTAACAACAAAGATGTTCCCAAAATAACCACATCAATATCATTTGCATCCACAATCATTACCGGAATTCCGGTTTTGTCCTCAATCCGCTGGCAAACCCGGTCTGGATTCTTTGGCGTCAGGGTTGCCATCTGATGATAGGGCTTAAAGGCCGAATGTTCATAAAAGCCGTCGATACCGGCCACTTCAACTCCCAATATTTTATAAAATAAACCGCGTTTTCCAATGAACTTTCCCAACGCTCCAATAACGGCCGCAAAAAGAACTTTGGGAGCTCCCCGCATATTGATGGCTAACTGCAGCTTGTGAGGTTCGGTCACCCCGATACCACTCCTTGTCCGATGTCCGAACCGGCTCAAAAACCTGGCCAGCCATCCAACCTCCACATCCTCCATATGCACCGTATTTTCCTGACACATGGCAATGACTTTTTCACTGACGGATAAAATGTCTCCCGGCTGATACAAAGGCATCACATAATCCTGTATTAATCGTATATAGGACTCGCCTTCCTCAACAAAATGGGTATGAATCCCATACCGCTCCATACGCCGTCCATCCACTTCCCGCATCCCTCTTATATAATAAACAACACCGTCTTTCTCCCGCCGGTTCACATTTTCATTCAAATTTCCTTCATACCAATAATTCATACATACTACCTCCTGCTGATAGTCTATTCTCCGTTTACAATGATTATGAAACTCTATTATATATTTTCTTACATTTATATGACATATCTGTGATATATTTATGAATATTTGGTGTCTTTACACACAAAAAAACAGAACCCCCTCAGGGATTCTGCTTTTAGGATATTTTAGTATTATGAATGATTTTGAAACTCCGATTAGAGTTGGCAATCTCTCAGACAAACAGGCAAAGATTTTTTAGGGTTGCGACTATTTTATTTATATACAGCAAAGCAGTTTCTTTGTTATTGTGTACACTACTTTGCCTGTCCGTCCTTGGGAGTTTTTATTTATTTAATCCGACGGGAAGGGATTAAATCCCGCCGGAATTAAATCACATTATGCAATCGGGTTAAATCCTGCAAGAATTAAACCACCAAGAATCAGAATCGTCAATGCTGCGTAAATCAGACAAGGAATTGCATCTGAACGCATCAGACGGCCTTCTGCACCAATTGTACCACAGGTTGCACATGCGGAAACGATGTTGTTTACACATACCATGTTACCCATAGCGCCACCCATAACCTGCATAGCCAGAATCAGCATTGTCGGCAGACCAAGACGAGCGGCTGCTGCGTACTGAAGTGTGGAGAACAATGTACAGGATACGGTTGCGGAACCGGAAATAAATGCTCCGATAACGCCGATAACCGGTGCTACGATGATATATGCTTTACCAAAGAGGTCTGCAAGACCATTGGCCATAACAATCAACATACTGTCCATACCGCTGTTGTTAAACTGTGCGCCGGACATCTTGAACAACTGAACCATCGCGATACCAAACAACAATGCGATGGCAGCGCCGCTAACCATGGAGAATGTCTCTTTCCAAGCCGCTTTTACACGGTCACCCTTCATCTTATGCAGAGGAATAATAATCAATGCAACAAGGATGAATGGTAAGATACCCGGGTTCCATGCCCATTTCCATGCGAAACCAACTTCAACACCGAAGATGGAGTTAATAGCAATAGCAAATGGCGCTGTTGTAACATTCAATACTCCTTTAATACCAAGCTGAGGAATACGTGTTACTACAAGAATAATGGCAATCAAACCATATGGTACCCAAGCCATAATAGGGGACATATTTGTTTCCACTTTCATGGATTCATCTTCCTGAACATCGGATGTGGCTTTCCAGTAATCGGCCCACTGAGAATGTTCCGGGAATTCAAATTTGCTCTTAGGAACAAGGATACCCTTCTTCGCTGTAACGACAGTAACAACCAGGGCAACTAAAGCACCAATCATAGATGGGAACTCTGGGCCAAGGAAGGCTGCACAGATTAAATACGGTACAACGAATGCTACGGCTGACATTAAAATGTATGGAATAACTTCAATCGCATATTTTGTGGATTTATCTTTACCAAACATTTTAACCATCATAAATACAACGATGAAAATGATGATTGGACAAATGATAGCGCTCGTAAGAGCTACATATTTTGTCAAACCTAATTTCCATGCTTCTGTATCGGTGATGCCTGCAGCTCCCAACTCGCTGACAACCATGTTGAATGCGGTGTTTGTCGGTGTACCAACAGCACCGTAAGGTACTGGCGTACTGTTCATAATCAACGCACACATAGCTGCGCAGAGCGGTGGGAAACCTAAACCGATTAACAGTGGAGCAGCCAGGGCTGCTGGTGTACCAAATCCAGCAGCACCTTCAATAAATGCTCCAAACATGAAACCGATAATAACAACCTGAATACGCGGGTCATCACTAACGCTTGTGAACATACGGTTAATAACGCCCATACCGCCGGACTGCTTCAAGGTATTCATGATAAGAATCGCACCAAAGATGATAACAATGGTATCGATGGAGTTCAGGAAACCTGCAATCGTCTGAGCGGCAATTGTAATAATATCCATCTTCCATGCTGCGAAGCAAACAATTGCTGTAAGCAGCCATGCTAATGGAAGGGCAATTTTAGCTGGCCAGTTGAAACCGGCCATAACAATAACCGTAACGATAATTGGAATAAAGGCTATAATTGCATACATACTGTAAATCCTCCCCTCTTAAAATGTTTTTTTGATTTACAGAATTTCTGCAAACGTCTGGAGACGAGTCTTAACCTGTTCAAAGGCTGTGGATTCCTGGTCAATTTCAATCTGAAGATTACGAACACCAGCAGCTTCAAATTCCTGAATAAGGATTGGATAGTCAAACTCTTCTGGGTCACAGAATTTCATCATGCAAACGATAACAGCATCAGCGCCGTATTTGTTTACAGCATCGATAAGCATCTGGCCTTTTGGTTTATTAGCATCTGTAGCTAAGGAACATCCGTCGAATTCGTTCCAAGCTCTTGCAAGAGCCATTAATGGGTCGTCATCAGCAGGAACATCCTGACGGAAGTTACGTGTTTCCTGAGCAAGGTCATCAGCTACGATAGCAAGACCATTTTCTGCGAAAATGTCAAGTACATCGTAAGGCTCAACAAGGATACCGGAAACGATAACTTTCTTTCCTTTGTATTCTGGAGCTGGATTTGCTTTAACAGCTTCGATTAACTCTTTAACTAAAGCTGTATGTTTGGATTTCTCCATGAACCAACGAGCTTTAAGTACAGCATGACGGTCAGATGGTTTGATTACTGCAGCATATTCAGCAGCTAAATCACTGAACTCACGGCAAACCGCACGGTTTTCATTGTAGATTGCGATACTGTTTTTGATTGCTTTGTTGGAGATACGAACATCAAGGATGTCTTCCAATTTTTCTTTAACAATCTTGAACTCTTCACGAGCGAATACATTTGCAGCATCTTTAGCAATCTTACGGTTCTGTGGATGTGTAAATGTGATAACCGGAGCTTTTCCGTGCCATTTCTGGCTCATACATTTTAATGTATCGCAAGGTACGGAGAAGATAACCGCATCCAGGTCATCATAAGCGCCTTCAAGCTCTAATTCCATTACGGACTGCATAACGGAGCAAGCAAATGGTGGTAAATATGTACGAGCTTTGGAGATTGCTTTTTTCTGAGCGCCCCACATACCCATTGGAAGGTATCCGGAAGCATGTACAATTTCTTCTGGGCAGTATACAGGCATGATACCTACTGCACCTTTACCAGTTTCTTTTTTATAATCTTCCATTGCTTTTTTAGGATTATCAGCAATAGCTTTCAATTCAGCAATAATTTCTTCAACTGTTCTCATGTTACATTCCCTCCTTAATTATTTGTTATTATCCATCATTTCGGATAATGCCTGAACACGAGTTTCGTACTGAGCCTGGGAGAATACGTTAGGGTCAGTCTGGTCACCATCAAAGCTTACAAATGGGATACCCATCTTAGCATTTACATATTCAGCACCTTCGTTGTTAAGGAGACCCATCAGCTTACAGCTGCGGTTAAGGTGAAGAACCATACCATCGGATTTGGAGTTGCTAACAACTTTGTAGAACTCTTCATAACGGTTGGAACCGCATGTGTTGATGTATACGTTTGTGTAAGCTTCAGCCATGGACTCAAGGTCGCCTGGTGTGTAAACAAGGCTCCAAAGTCCTGGATAAGCGGAACCTGTCATAACGGAACCAACGTTCTTAAGGCCTTTGAATGTAGCGCCAAGGTATGTCCAAACAGCGATACCTTCCCAAGTTACACGATGTTTCTCGTTTTCAGCTGCGCCGAAAGCATACTGTCCAGCAGCATCTTTTGCTTCCAGTTCGTCAGCAAATTTATGGAATGTAATTTCAGCATAATCTCTTGCTCTAGCGCAAACGATTAATGCCATGTAGTTGAATAAATCGAAACCATTCAATGGAGATGGTTTACGGAATGCATATGTAGCAACTTTATTCCACCAGTATACGGAACGCTGTACCTGTTCCTGAACTTTAAGGAATTTGTCATAGTCAAATGCACGTCCTGTAATATCTTCCAACTGTTTGATAGCTGCTCTGTACTGGTCAGCGATGTACTCTTTGTTGTGACGAGCAACTGGCATTGTATGGTTGAAAGGAACATCGATGATGATGCAAGGGATGTTCAGTTCTTTTGCAAGGTTTTCATACCATTTTAACAGTGTATTACAGATATTGTTACATGTGATAACCAGGTCTGGAAGTGGAACGTAAGCAGCTTTGGATGTTGCTAATTTTTCCGGTTTTTCGCCAGTCATAGCTTCCTGTTTAAGAAGTTCCATATATCCAAGGTTTGTACGTGCATAAGAGCAGATATCAATGTTGTAGCCTTTGCTATGAGCAACATCCAGTAAATCCTGGGATGCTTTTCTGGCACCAGCACCAGCTGCATGTGTTTCTGGATAAACCATAGCGATATCCATAGCTACACAGAATTCCGGCGGAGCTACAGATGCTGACCAACAGACTAATTTGCCTGCTTTTTTTGCTTCCCATGCTTCTTCATCGAGTTTTGCCTGAAAATATCCCAAACACTCTTTTGAGCTTGCTTCGTTGATATTAATCTCCATAATTTTTACCTTCTTTCTTTAAATTTAAACCGCCTCTTATTTATTTAACAGCTCTTCATAAGCTAAGAGAGCGGCACCAAGGGCTCCTGTAATCTGAGGATTTGGTGCTACAGTGATTTTCTGTCCCAGTTCCTTTTCAATGGCATCTACTGCACCCGGATTCTGAGCCACACCACCACACATAACAACATCATTCTTTATATCGCCGCAACGACGCACCAAAGAGCAGGCCTTTGTGGCTACAGATTTATGAACGCCAGCAACAATGCTTTCTCTGGTCAATCCCTTGGATAACTGGGAAATAACTTCGGACTCTGCGAATACAGTACATGTACTGCTGACAGACGCCCATTCTCTTGCTTTAAAATGAGCTTCTCCCATTTCATTAAGCGGGATTTCAAGGACACGTGACATAACATCCAAGAAACGTCCTGTTCCGGCGGCACATTTGTCGTTCATATAGAACTGTGTAATATTTCCCTTGTCGTTTAATGCAATTGCCTTCGCATCCTGTCCACCGATATCAATAATTGTTCTTGCTGTCGGAATCAGATAGAAAATGCCTTTTGCGTGACAACTGATTTCACTAATCTGTTTGTCTGCATTCTCTACAGAAAAACGGCCGTAACCTGTTGCCACCGTATAATCAATGTCTTCTGGTTTAAGCTCTATGTTTGCAAAAACGGCTTCCATAACTCTGGCCGGACCGGAGGTTCCCGTTCCTACCTGAACAACTGCTGATGATACCAGCTCCGCACCATCTTTCAGAATAACTGCTTTACTGGATGAAGAGCCTATATCTATACCTAATGTATACACGTTATTTCCTCCTGTATCCTTTTCGAATTATTCAGCGTTTCCCCAACGGCTTGTGAATGTTGCATCGTAGTTAATATCACCGGTCTGTTCAATTAATTCAACAAGGATACCCTGTGTATATTTTGGACGGATGAAGTTAACAACGATATCTTCTGTACCTTCCTGTGGTTCTTTTTCAAGAAGCTCATAACCTAAAGCTTTAACGTCTTCCATTGTAGCTTTAAGGTCATCTACAAGATATGCTACGTGGGCAATTCCGCCTTTACCTTTGTTGAATTCGCAAAGAACGCCGGACTGAGGAATAATAAATTCAACAGCATCTGCGCCTTCGCCATGTTTTGTGAAAATCAGATGAGAATCATAAGCTTTAACATGTCCGCGATAGTCTTCCTGAAGACCAAAGGTTTTCATGAAAGCTTCTGCTTTCTCAACTGTAGGTAATACAATACCCCAATGATGTGTTCTGATAATGTGCTTACCAATCCCTGTGTCTGCAAATAAATTTGCCATAGTAAAAACTCCCTTTCTTTAATTATATATATAATTATTTATAGTTCATGTTTGGAGTGGTCCCGGGCTCTTTTGGCCCGGAACCTTTTTATGTGAATCTGGTTATCTCAAATTAATCGATAGTCATTCCCATGACTTCATCTTTGAAGATTCTCTCATCCATCAATTTAACATTTCCGTTTTCATCACGGTCAACAATTGGTTCGAAATCCATCTGTGCAAGAACCTGTGTTTCAACGTCAATACCAGGTGCAACTTCAATCAGGTGAACACCGTCGGCTTTCAGTGCGAATACGGCACGTTCTGTAACGTAGATAACATCTTTGCCTGCTTTACCGGCTACAACACCGGAGAATGTGATTTCTGTAACTTTATTAACGAATTTATGTTTCTTACCTTCTTCAAGAATTGTAAGTTTTCCATCGCCAGTCTGAATCTTAACGCCGTTTGTAAATGTACCGCAGAAAACAGCTTTCTTGGAGTTGGAGGAAATGTTTGTGAATCCGCCGCTTCCTGTGATTCTGCTTCCAAGACGGCTAACGTTTACGTTACCGTTGATATCTACTTCGGCAAGACCAAGGTAGCAAAGGTCAAGTCCGCCGCCATCGTAGAAGTCGAACTGATAAGACTCATCAACATAAGCCTGAGCATTTACAGTACCGCCAAAACGAAGTCCGCCGCCAGGAACACCACCGATAGGGCCACATTCTACGGTCAATGTCATTTCATCTGCAACGCCTTCCTCAGCAGCTACAGAAGATACCCATTCAGGAACACCTACACCGAGGTTTACAACTACGTTTTTCTTTAATTCCATAGCTGCACGACGTCCGATAATCTTCTTTGCATCAAGTTTCTTAGGTTCAAGGCTGGATACAGGAACCTGTACATTTCCTGAATAAGCCGGGTCATAAGTACAGTTAATACTCTGGGACTGATGTGGGTCGTCGGCCGGACATTCAACAACAGCGTCAACATAGATTCCAGGAATCTTAACAAGTTTGGAATCAAGCTGTCCTGCTTTAACGACACGTTCAACCTGAACAACAACAAGACCACCATTGTTATGTACGGCCATAGCCTGTGCTGTACAATCCAGCGGAGCCATCTCTTTTTCCATTGTAATGTTACCTAATTCATCAGCATATGTACCACGGATGAAAGCAACATCGATTGGAATACGAGGATAGAAAAGCTGTTCCTGTCCTTCAAGCTCGATAATCTTAACGATATCTTCTGTTGTTTTCTCATTCAAACGTCCGCCGCCATTACGTGGGTCTGCGAATGTTCCAAGACCAACATGTGTAAATGTACCAACTTTGTGAGCAGCGTTGTCACGAAGCATCTGAGCGATAGCACCCTGAGGAACATTGTATCCTTCGATTTTATTTGCATAAAGCATTTCGCAAATCTGAGGAACGAAATTGAAATGTCCGCCGATAACACGTTTAATCATTCCGTCATGTGCATAATGGTCAGCGTGGCTGCCATCTTTATTACCTGTTCCGGCAACATAGAAAAGTGTCAAATCCTTTGGATGACCTGTCTCTAAAAATCTTTCTTCAGCTGCGGCATTTAATGCCTCTGCAATACCGTTTGCAACGAATCCACTTAATGTGAGGGTATCGCCGTCTTTAATTAAATCAGCGGCTTCTCTGGCTGTTAATACTTTAACCTTTCCCATAGTGACCTCCTTAAAACCTTTGTTGTGTAATTTTCATAATTTATTTTGGGCTTTTATGAGTTTATTGTATATTTTTCGTATGAGTATTGCAATGAAATCAATCTGACCTTGTTTTACTCAATTTTCTCAACTTGAATTCAATTTGATTCAATTTTCTCTTGACAATCTGCTAACAAACCACCATACTATATATATACCATTTAAATAAATTCAGGTTATTAAATTATGATTTTAAGTTATTATTCTATAAATACAGATAATTGCAAAAGAAATACGGGGGTGCAATATGATGAGCGCATACGGAACATTACTCAAAACTTTAATTAATTTTTCCGGTTCAAAATTATCTACCGTTGCTGAGGAAGTGGGCTACGATGTATCATACATCAGCAAATGGTGCAATAAAGCAAAGCTGCCGGCCTCCAAGATGGCTCCGAACATTAACCGTACCCTTGCGAACCACTTTTCCCACGAAATTCTGAAACACGAAGATTTATCCGCTTTCTCGAAAACCTTTGCCGTTGAGGCCACGCCGGAGACTCTGAACTCGATTATTTATAATCTTCTGAAAGAAAATTATAAGGAGTCCAGCCAGGAAGCGGCCAATGAATTAAACAACAATGAGGCTTATAAGACAAAAGTTCTCACGCTGGCTAATGATGTTTATGAATTTTTTAATCACGAGCTGCCGACAACCTTAATTTCTTATAACGAACCCCTGGAGGTTTTGTGTACGCTGGATATCTGTCGGTTTATCAATGAAAATAATATTGACCTTCCAATTTATCCAACGCCGGCCCACGAGATTAATGTCAAAATCGGCTTAAATAGCCGGAAACTGTTTTCAGACAGTAATTATTATCTGAAACAGCTTTATTATTTTATAAATTCACACAGCTATCTGGCTTTCGACTTCTACGACGACGCTCTGATGGAAACACTGAACACCATCATCGTCAAGGACCACATGGCCATTTTATGCGCCGTCGACCAGTACAACCGCGTGCTTACGGCCACCATCATTACGGACCCGGAAAAGGTAAATCAAATTTATATCCGTACACTGCCTTCCTTCCGCACCACCGACCTGCTGATTCATGCTACCGAATCGGAAGAGTTTTACCAGCACGGCTACCGGACGGATTTTTATTCGAGAGATAATTTTCAAATCTTTCTTGCCCTTGGCTTTGAATATCTTCTGCCTGTGGAATGTTGGGAGTCTATTACCCGAACAGCCCTGGAACGGGACAAGGATGAATTTATGGCTCATCTCGTAGCCCAGCTTCAGATTACCTGGGAGGAAATCTTTGAAAAGAACTCCATGGATTTCTTCGTCCTGAAATCCTCACTGATGAAATATATGGAAGACGGAGAAATCATATTCGCCGATGTTATCTATAATATGACGCCGGAAGAGCGGAAGCTCCATATTGAAAAGGTTCTGGAAATCACAAAGAAGAATCCAAACATCCATTTTTATGTCATCGACGACGAATATCTGCCGAATGTCCAGCACCTGCTGCACACCTCGGTATTTAACAACAGAAAAAAACTTTTCTTAAAAAACCCGGAACGCTACCACACAGAAATCGGACCACATTTTTATTCGGTACTTTCAGACCAGTTAATCAAAGAAGTCAGCGATTTTCTTGATAAGCTCAAAAACCATCCTTACTGCTTCTTCTACGATGCCGAAGGTATTCAGAAATTTGCCGAAAAGTATGGTTCCCTTGTTTACCGGATGATTGATTTAAGTGCATTCCGAACAAACAAATAAATGCCCGCCCTGTTTCTCAGCTCTCTGGGAAACAGGGTTTTTTCAATTGGCCAATGATATAATCTTATTTTACCATCAATTGTTTTGCGTGTAAATAGTTAGCATGCTAATTATTATGTAAAAAAATACAATATTTTTTTGGTCATTTTTACGGCTTATCTAAAACAGATAAAGACAGGCGCATCCCCTTACCGAAAAAAAAGAACCTGACACATTGAAGTATCAGGTTCCGTAAGTTGCGGGGATAGGATTTGAACCTACGACCTTCGGGTTATGAGCCCGACGAGCTACCGAACTGCTCCACCCCGCGCTGTTAAACTTAGTACCTTTTTATTATATATCATTTTTCTCATTTTGTCCAGTACTTTTCATTCGCTCATCTAATCTATGCTGTTTCGCATATATTTCCTCACGCTGGACAACGCCCCGACGCAGCAAAATATAAACGAAGGTCGCCGCCGGTACGCTGAGAATCATCCCCGCAACGCCGGCCAGTCCGCCGCCGACCGTTACCGCCGCCAACACCCACAAGCCCGGAAGTCCGGTGCGTTTTCCCACAACCCGCGGATAAATCAGATTATTTTCCACTTGTTGAAGGATAATAAAAAAAATCAGAAAGGTCGCCGCTTTTTTTATGGAAATAAACATTAAAAGTATAACGCCTACGCCGCCGCCGATATAAGCGCCGAGTACGGGGATGAACGCCGTCAGCCCGACAATAAGGCTGACCAAGCCGCTATACTCCAGTCTCAGTGCAAACATCCCGGCAAAACAGAGACTTCCCAGAATCAGCGATTCAATGCCCTGGCCGGCAACGAAGTTTTCAAATACTTCTATCCCCGTCAACAGCATTGACTTCACCGGCCGGTACAGGCTGTGCGGCATATAGGCCCGGTACAGCCGCTTCATCTGCTGTTTTAGTTTTTCTTTGTCATACAGTATATACACGGACAACACGGTCACGATACCGCAGGTTGCTCCTGTCCGAAGCACCCCGGTTGTCATCCGGGCCATCTGGGGCATAAGCATATCCATCGTCCGGTCCAGACGTCCCAAATAGCCCGAAATGCCTTCCATTAGAGGAGAGATATCGAGATTTTCAATTCCCGCTTTGTCAATCAACATGGCCAGAGACTGTTCAAAGGCCAGCATGTAATCCTCCCTGTTCTCGATAAACTGCTGCAAACTGGAAATCAGCCGGGGCAGCGCAATACAAACCACTGCCGCGACCACCCCGACTGCTCCCAGATACACAGTCAACAAGCTGCAAGTCCGGGCGGCTTTCTTAGGTATCTTACCTTTGTTCTCATAAAATTGTCGTACATACTCATAAGGATGATTCAGCACAAGAGCCAGAATACCCGCGCCAATCACCGGAAAAAACTGACGTCCTGCAAATGCAAGCCGTCTGCATATATATCCCGAATGAACAATGATAATTATTAAAAAAACCAGATAGGTCATTAATACCATCCACTGACGTACAGGTCTGCGCTCCATTCCAATGCCTCCTCATCTGTGAGTATGACCAGAAAGCGCCGCTTCATACAGCCCGAAACATATTTTGTTTATTTTTATTCCACCGGATGAAGATTTTTGAGGGATACGTCAAGAATCGGCGCAGAATGGGTCAAAGCGCCGCTGGACACATAATCCACGCCAATATCCCGGATACGCTCAATGTTTTCTCTGGTAATGTTTCCGGAACATTCGGTTTCGGCGCGTCCCTTTGCCATGGCTACCGCCGCTTTCATCATTTCCACCGACATATTATCCAGCATGATAATGTCCGCGCCGGCGTCCAGCGCCTCTTGAAACATATCCAGATTTTCAACCTCTATTTCAATCTTACGCACAAACGGCGCATATTCCCGTGCCATCTCTACGGCCTGACGCACGCCGCCGGCCGCTCCGATATGATTATCTTTAATAAGCACGCCGTCCGATAAATTATAGCGGTGATTGTGGCCGCCGCCGACCCGAACTGCGTATTTCTCAAAAATACGCATATTCGGCGTCGTCTTGCGGGTATCTAAAAGTTTTGTATGGGAGCCTTCCAGAAGCGCTGCCACACTGTGCGTATAGGTGGCGATTCCGCTCATCCGCTGAAGATAATTCAGCGCCGTACGTTCCCCGGAAAGAATCACCCGGATGTCGCCCCGGACTACGGCCAGCAAATCGCCTTTCTTAACTTCCGCTCCGTCAGACACATATTTTTCGACCTGAATCTCCGGTTCCAGCAATTCAAAAACTCTCTGAAAAATATCCATTCCGACAATTATTCCATCTTCCTTACAAATCAACTGGGCCTCACCCTTTTTGTAAGTCCGCATGACTGAATTGGTCGTCACGTCCTCATCGGAGATATCCTCCCGAAGTGCCTGCAAAAGCAGATTATCCACATTTAATCTGGTTGTTATTGGATTCATTGGCCGCTTCCCTCCTGATTTCTTCCCAAATATTTTCTTTGCACCGAAGATGATAAGTCTCCGGATTGGCGTAGTCCGCCATATTTATATTATAAAATGTCTCAATTTTTGAATCATCCATGACCGCCCGCAATTGATTTCTTCCTGTAAGCGAATGGCTTTGTATATGTCCGGCCGCCCGCTCGGCAAATACAAGACTTTCCAGCAGCGAATTGCTTGCCAGACGATTCGCTCCATGTACGCCGTTACAGCTTGTCTCCCCGGCCGCATATAAATGTTCCATCGATGTCCGGCTGTCGCTATTCACCCAAACACCGCCCATAAAATAATGCTGTGCCGGAACGACCGGTATCGGTTCCTTCGTAATATCATATCCTTCTTCAAGACACCGCTCATAGATATTCGGGAACCGTTCCCGGATATCCATATCTTTAATCGTCAAAAATGAAAGTCTCACATAAGGCATATGGTCCTTTGCCATCTGACGGTGAATCGCCGCCGTCACCACATCCCTCGGAAGAAGTTCATCCACGAATCGTTCTCCCTGCTTATTATATAAAACCGCGCCTTCACCGCGCACAGACTCGGAAATCAGAAAACTGCGTCCCGGCCGGCAGGTATATAAGGTCGTCGGGTGAATCTGCACATAATCCATATGCTCCACTTCAATACCGTGCTTTAAAGAAATGGCCAGCGCGTCCCCCGTCAAATGCGGGAAGTTTGTCGAATGTTCATAAATACCGCCGATGCCTCCACAGGCCCAAATCACATCCTGAGCAAAGACCGGAACCAGGCTTCCCTCCGCCGTTCTGAGGATAACGCCGTCACATTGATTATCCTTCGCAAGAATATCCACCATCTCCGTGCGGGTCATCAGCGTTATATTTTTCTTTTCCCGAACCCGTTCTAACAGGGTACTTGTAATCTCTTTCCCGGTAATGTCGTCATGGTACAGAATTCTGTTCCTGGAATGAGCCCCCTCTCTGGTATACAGAAGCTCGCCGTTCTCCCTGGCAAAGTCAACGCCGTAGCCAACCAACTGGTTAATAATATTTCTGGAAGAACGAATCATAATATCCACAGATTCTTTCCGGTTCTCATAATGTCCGGCCCGCATGGTATCTTCAAAAAAGCTGTCATAATCTTCCTCGTCCCGAAGAACGCAGATACCGCCCTGGGCAAGAAAAGAATCACTTTCTTCTAATTCTGCCTTTGTAATCATCAATATTTCTGTCGACTCAGGCAGATGAAGCGCAGCAAAACAACCCGCCACACCACAGCCGACAATCACCACATCGTATATTCGCTTCATGTTTTCCCTGCCTATCTGGATAATTCCAGCATGCGCTTTAACGGTGCGTGTGCCTTATCCATAAAATCTTCCGGCATTTCCAGGCCCGGCCCATCCTGTTCCAAAACAGAAATAATTTTATCCAGCGTTAATTTCTTCATATCATCGCAAATCTGATGTTCTGCGGCCGGATAAAATTGTTTTTCCGGATTTCTCTGTTTCAGCTCATACATAACGCCCAACTCAGTGACTATGATAAATTCCCGAGCCGCGCTTGTCGTTGCATAATCGATAATTCCCGAAGTACTTCCGATATAATCGGCCAGCCGGGTCACTTCTTCCCGACATTCCGGATGGACAAGAACCTTCGCCCCCGGATGTCTGTCCATGGCCGACCGGACGTCCGCCTCTGTAATCACCGTATGTACCGGGCATCCGCCATCATTAAAAATGAATTTCTTTTCCGGAACCTGACGTGAAATATACGTGCCGAGATGCTGGTCCGGAATAAAATAAATCACCGGGTTGGGAAGGGCTCTCACGACCTTCAGCGCATTGGAAGATGTCACGCACACATCCGAATGAGCCTTCAGCTCTGCCGTAGAATTCACATAACAGACAACGGCGACATCCTCCTTATAGGTTTCCCGGACTTCTTTAATTTTTGCCACCGACGCCATATGGGCCATAGGGCAATCCGCTTCCGGTTCCGGAAGTAAAACGCGCTTCTTCGGATTCAAAAGCTTCGCGCTTTCTCCCATAAAGGACACCCCGCACAGTACGATTGTCTGCGCCGTAATTTTTGTGGCCATCTCACTTAAATAGTAAGAATCTCCCACGTAATCTGCAATTTCCTGAATATCGTCATCTACATAATAATGTGCCATAATAACCGCATCTTTTTCCTGTTTTAACCGCAGAATCTGCGCTTGTTTTTCGTTCATCTATGCCTCCACCCTTTTCATTTAAACGTTTTTTCCGTTTCTCCAGGTTTCGTTTCAGTATAGCACATTTGTTTACAGTTGACAAGACACCTGACCTTTCACAAAAGTTATACAAATAATATATCGTGGTTAATTGTCTGATAAAACAGCTTTTCAAAAGCTTCCCGTTCCTTTGTCTGGGCCAACGCCCACATCATCTTGGTAACTGTCGCCTCCAGCGTCATGTCATAAGACTCAAACACAGGAAAATGCTCCTTTAATTCCTTCCCCACCTGGTAGACGGACATGTCGCTTCCTTCATGGGTTACCTGAGTCGCCATGACAAGAAATTTCCCGGCCTTCATCCACCGCTCAATCGCATTATAAAAACTGTCATCTCCGTAATTTGGCAGTCCCCCGACGCCAAAGGATTCAATGATTACCCCGTCATAATCATTAATGAGTACATCCAGAATACTTCCGTTCATCCCCGGAACCAGCTTCAAAAGAAAAATCCTCGAATTCATCTCATGGCTGAATTTCAATGGCCGTACTGTCTGTTCTTTATCGTCTATATAGAAAATAATCCGCTTATCATGAATACTGGCAATATCCGGGTAATTAATGCTGGAAAACGCATTATAGCTCTTGGAACGGGTTTTTTTAGCCCTGGTTCCCGCAATGACTTTGCCGCCGAAAACAATAACTACGCCGTGGGCCCGGTCGTCGGATGCGAAGCGAAGACTGTCCAAAAGATTTGAGCGCGCATCCGTAATCGCCAAATCAATGGGCTTCTGGGCGCCGGTAATAACTACCGGTTTGCGGTTATTCTGAATAAGATAGGATAATGCGGCCGCCGTATAGGCCATCGTATCCGTTCCATGGCAAATGACAAAGCCATCATAATATTCATACTTTTTCTCAATCAACTCGGCCAGAACCAGCCAATGCGAGCTATTGATATTCGTACTGTCCAGATTAAAGGGCGCTACTGTGTCTATATGGCAAAATTCTTCCGCCGAAGGAATGTAAGAAATAATTTCCTCTGCGGAAATCTTAGGCGCCAGCCCGTGTTCCGTATACTTTGAGGCAATTGTACCTCCCGTTGCTATCAACAATATCTGTTTCATTTTTTTACCCTTCCGTTCTTATTCGTTCTTATAGCGCCAGTATAACAACTACTGTCCGAAGCCGTCAAGGCTGTGCAAAAACTTATTTTGACCAAATTCTTTGGCATAAATTCATGGTTGACGCATATAATAAATCAAGGTATAATTATGGATGTAAGGCGCAGTAGCCAAGTGGTAAGGCAATGGTCTGCAACACCAGTACGCACCGGTTCAAATCCGGTCTGCGCCTCTGAATTAACCCCGGAAGTGATGGTTTCCGGGGTTTTTAAAAATTAAGAAACACATAGAAACGCTATGAAAGGACAAGGAAGTTCAAACCGGAGCTTCTTGTCCTTTTTTTGACAGGAGGGAATGACCTTGAGAAAACCAATGACAGGCGTTGTGCCTTTAATTGACAGGGACCGGGAAAGTTATTGGATGCTGCCCGGCTACATGGAAGGATTATCCGACGCGGGAGCTATTCCCGTCATGCTCCCGCTGACATCGGAACCGGAAGTATTGGCACAGATTGTCAGCCAATTTGACGGCTTTTTATTTACGGGCGGCCAGGACGTATCGCCGTCGATTTACGGCGAAGAGACCTTATCTTCCTGCGGTGAATGTTGTACGGCAAGGGACGAAATGGAACGCCGGTTATTTGCATTGGCCTGGGAACAGGACAAACCGGTTCTCGGCATATGCCGGGGCATACAGTTTATCAATGCATTTTTAGGAGGGACACTCTATCAGGATTTGCCGACCCAGAGGGCTTCCGCTGTCTGCCATCATCAGTCTCCGCCCTATGATGAACCGGTACATGCGGTGGAGCTTGTCAAAAATTCGCCGCTGCAGAGACTGTTAAAAAAACAGAAAATTTCTGTCAATAGTTATCACCATCAAGCCGTGAAAAAGCTGGCGCCGAAGCTGCAAGCCATGGCCTATTCCACGGACGGGCTGATTGAGGCGGTATATGCGCCTGAAAAGAAGTATATCTGGGCCTTACAGTGGCATCCGGAGTTTTCATTTTTAAAAGATGCGGATAGTAAAAAAATATTCCAAAGCTTTGCGGACTCAATGAAACAATGTCTCAAGTAGGCTGATTGATTTTTGGAATATGCCGTATTATAATAAAATCCGTACTGCAAATATGTTTACAGGAGGAAATGAAGATGAATGAAGAAACAACCAGTTATTCAATGCCGCTCATCGGTGACAAGGCTCCCGCTTTTACGGCGCTTACAACGCAGGGAACAGTAAATTTCCCGGAAGATTTTAAAGGGAAATGGGTTTTGTTCTTTTCCCATCCGTCGGATTTTACACCCGTGTGTACCACTGAGTTTATGACGCTTGCATCCATGGAAGATTCATTTAAAGAAATCAACACACAATTAATGGGATTATCTGTGGATTCCCTTTATTCGCATATAGCATGGATTCGGAAAATCGAGGAATTGGAATGGAATGGCATTTCAAAGCCTAAAATTAACTTTCCGGTAATTGCCGATTTAAATATGAAGGTTTCTAAAAAATACGGCATGCTCCAGCCAAATGTATCCAGCACACAGGCCGTGCGGGCCGTCTTTATTATTGACCCGGAGGCCATTATCCGCGCGATTATTTATTATCCGCTGACAACCGGCCGAAATTTCGAAGAAATCCGCCGGGCAATTATCGCTCTGCAAAAAGCGGACGCAGACCATTGCTCTACGCCGGCCAACTGGGTTCCGGGAAAGGACGTTATCATTCCGACACCAACGACCTGCGCGGAAGCAGAACTTAACATGTCTAAAAATTCGGATACCGAGTATAGCCTTGACTGGTTCCTGCGTTTCCGCAAAGAATCCAGATAATTTCATACATAACGATTTTTATTGAAGCCTGCCCAAATATTTTGCAAGAAATTTTCGGGCAGGCTATTTTCATATGCCGTATCAGTAATACCGGTTCCCGTGTTTGGATGCACGGAGGAATACCATTGGTCACAGACAAAAATAAAAATGAAAATAAAGCACAGGAGCCTGAGCAACCGATGGGGAATCCGACGTATAAGATTATCCAATAACGGAGCAAAAACATAGACAATCAGAAGGCCTCCGATGCCAAAGGTCAGCAGCCCTTCCGCACAGATACGCCCGTGAAGGTTCAGGTAATAGCCGGTATAGTCCCACCATCGCTGACCGTTGTGTGTGATTTCCAGATAATATCCGGTAAAATATTCAACAAGGCCGCAGAGGGTGACGGCGGAAATGAATTCCAGGGGCGGATTTTTACGGAATTTATTTAAAAGCAATAAAATCAGGACGCCGCCTGCACCATAAATCGGCAGCCATGGACCGTGGAGAACGCCGCGGTTGACAAACTCTGCGTAGGTAATCATGTGAAGGCTGACCTCCCAAATCCACCCGATAAATGACAGGATAAAAAAAATAGCAACGAGCGACCAGACAGAATAATGCCGGATATAATGAACGGTCCCAATCCATTCCCGCATTGCATCGGAGGGGAAGGGCGAAAGGCGTGTTGGATAAACCCGGCCCCCGGCCGCAGCAATTTCACGTTCAATGCGCACAAGACGCGCCTGGTCTTTTTCATAAATACGCTCCGACTCAAAATTGCCAAAGGTCACGCCAAAAATATCGGCAATAAATTTCTGAAAGCCCTTTAATTCAGAAAGAACAACCTCCGATTGGGCCGCGGCGATAACATCCGAATATGCGGTTTCAATTGTTTTTGCATCTGCCCTTTCGTAGAGATAATTGTCATTTAATAAATCAATGTTTTCAATGTTCTTTTCCCTGGCCAGCCGGCGCAGTTGTACATAATATTCGGTGAAAAAGGCCACCGTATAGGGATTCGTAAAGAGAATGTTCGTCACTCCCAGTGTTGCACTTCCAAGCAGCGTCCATCCCAGGAAGGAAAGTTCGTGAACAAAACATTCCCATTTATGCCCCTTCATCATCCGGGCGGACAGCCGAATCGCCGTCCGTGGAGAAATCCCCGGATTTTCTGCGACAATAAAAGGAACCATATAATAAGAATAGTGTTTAATCACGCCGCCAATCACGGTACACCACCATAATGCTTTAAAAATACGTACAAGCAGCATCGTTGAAGCGGCCCGAAGCCAGCGTTTTATTTTAAGAAGAAAGAGCAGACGATGGCTGTGTATTTCCTCGTAACAATACCCTTCCAGAAACATTCTGCGGACAATGACCGGATAGACATTAATGGTTAAAAACCAGCCCCCGAAAATAATCAGCATGCCGAGGATAATCAGGAGCATCAAAGAAATGCTCCGGGATTGGAACAGGGACTGCAAGCCCATGGCAATGCGAACAAAAAGTGAACCGGAAGTGACACTATTAATAAAGGCGGAAAGCACACCCCGGCTCCGTCCGAAAACAGCCGCATTATTTTTTTCAGATTGGGCTACAATACGCTGCGTAAGCCGGGACGCCTGGGCATCCCCTTCCTCCAGCTCCCCGGAAATAATGTGTGAAATAACATCCGCCAGTCCCTCTTCCGGACCGGTAACAGTGGAATTCTCCGGGGTACTTTCGATAACCGAAGGATTTGCCGAATTGATAATACTCAGGGAGGAACTGAATTCGCTGCCGATGAAAGCAGCCAACAGGCAGAGCGCGACAAACAGCGGGTAATGTCGCTTTAAATTGTGACGGGCGCGCCGTTTGAGTTCTTTTCTGTGCAGCATGGGGTCCTCCTTCGTGGGTAATATCATAAAGTTGCTTTTGCGTTCATGCAAAAAAGTCCGGAAACCAACTTTTCCGGACTTTTTTAGAGGCGCAGACCGGATTTGAACCGGTGCGTACTGGTGTTGCAGACCATTGCCTTACCACTTGGCTACTGCGCCTTATTTTATGCACTTTGCATAATGACTCCAAGGGGATTTGAACCCCTGTTACCGCCGTGAAAGGGCGGTGTCTTAACCGCTTGACCATGGAGCCTCAACGATGTCTATACTATCATATCTAAAGATTTTTGGCAAGAGAAATTTTTATTTTTCCACAACTTTTTTTCGAAACGGCGCCCTAAAGCGCCATTTCTATTTCATCGCATATTTTCTCAGTATCTACGGCGTCTATATCCGTGACATCCACCGTAATCGTGCGCCCCAGACGGATATCGTAATCCTTTTCACGGCACATGCGGACATACTCATCAAAAGTCATTATGGCCATCCAGTCTTCTTTTGCGGCCGACTGCCCGCGATGATACCGGTTCAGCAAATGTCCGGGGTGGCGTTTGTCATGGTCGTCCCGCCGAAGTCCCCGCAAATAAAGCGTTTTCATATCGCCAGTCAGTAAAATCGTAATCATCGAATAGCCATGACGCGCCGCAAGCTGATGCAGTTTATCCGCATGTTTTCTGCAGAACGGATATTCAATCAAAATGTTTTTTTCTGTTTTCATCCGGCCATCTAAAATCCGATAAAATTCCATTAAGCTCCTGTCATTTAACCGGGTCTTATCGGATGCGCTGTCAAAACCGTATCGGTCAAAATATTTTTCCTTAATAACATCGTAAGAAATTAACTCTAATTCAGGAAAACGGCGGCATATCCGCCCTGAAAGGCTGGACTTGCCGCAGCCCGGGCACCCTGTCACAATAATCAAATTTTTCTTCATAGAATCATCCCTTCCGCAATAGGGCCAAAATCAGCAGGCCACTGTAATTCCAAGAATTTTTTCAACCGCGTACATCAGCAAATGATTCATCATTAAATGCAAATCTTCGACAACCTTCATATTATTTAACGGAACGTAAAAGCTGTAATCTGCTATTTCTTTTAATTTTCCTCCGCCGAAGCCGCAGAAGCCAACGGTCTTAACGCCCTGCTCTTTCGCATAGGAAACCGCATGCAACACATTGGCGCTGTTGCCGCTGCCGCTGAAGCCAATCACCAAATCCTCCGGCTGCAGCTTGCCGCGCAACTGAAATCGGTAAATCTCTTCGTAACTTATATCGTTGGCAATGGAAAGCATCGTTGCCACACTATCATTTAAACAGCAAATCTTGAATTTCCGTTCAACATATTCGGATACTCCCTTATTAAAATCATTCGCCATATGAGACGCCGTAGTCGCGCTGCCGCCATTGCCAAATACATAAATCGTTCCCCCGGCCTGATAGGTTTCCATCATCACATCGAGAACGCTCTGTATTTCGCCCTTGTCAACCACTTCCAACATCTCTTTTTCCATTTCAATATACTGAGTAATGTAATCCGCCTCTTTCATGCCTTCCGGCCCTCCTTTTATTTTACTTACCAAACAATGTCTTTTCAATACAATCGCATAAAATATGTCCAATCATAATATGACTTTCCTGAATTCTCGGCGTATCCCTTCCCGGAACAAGGAAAGAAAAATCACAATATTTCAGGCTCTGGCCGCCGCAGCCGCCTAAAAATCCCACGGTTTTTATTCCCATAGTCTGTGCCGTTTTCAGCGCCAATGTAATATTTTCAGAATGTCCCGTCGTTGAAAAACACCAGAGAATGTCCCCCCGACGACCAAGGGCCTGAACCTGCCGTTCAAAAATAAGTTCATACGCATAATCATTGCCAATGGAGGTTAAAATCGACGCATTACAATTCAGCGCGATGGCCGGCAGCGGTTTTCGGTCGATTCGAAACCGGCTGACAAATTCCGCCGTCAGATGCTGTGCATCCGACGCGCTTCCACCGTTTCCGCACAAAAGCACCTTACCGCCGTTTTTCAATACGGCTATCGTTTCCTCCACAACATGTAATATCTCATCCAGAAATTCCTGTGACTGATAAATTTCCTGTTTTAAACGAATGCTGTCTTCTATCGAATCTTTAATGAATTCCCTCATTTTTATTACCTCCGGCTAAATAATATGAACGTCTGAAATGTCCAGCTCTATTTTTGCTTTTTCACCGGCTTCATAAATGTGTTTTGTCTTTGGATTATTTTCATGAATTGTAAATTTATTACCGAACACTTCCAATTCATAAAGCTGGTAGGCTCCCATAAACGTTGAAAGCGTAACCTCCGCCTCAAAAATTCCTTTTTCCTGTACGGAGCATGCCTCCGGTCGGATGACAATCGCGCACTCCTCGCCGACGCCGTACTTTTTTCCGTCGGCCGGTACCCTGTCCAGTAAAATCCCTTCAACCAAAATCTGTACCGTGTCATTATCATTGATTTTCTGAATTTTTCCATGGAGAATATTTGCCGTACCAATAAAATTTGCCGAAAACTCACTGTTTGGCCGGTAATAGACATCCTTTGGCGTACCGGCCTGAGCAATTTTTCCATCCTTTAAAATCACAATCCGGTCCGACATACTCATGGCCTCCGCCTGGTCGTGGGTTACATAAACCGCCGTAATCCCCACGGCCTTTTGGATACGCCGGATTTCCGTGCGCATCTGAACTCTCAATTTGGCATCCAAATTCGAGAGAGGTTCGTCAAACAATAAGACTCCCGGTTCCATAACGAGGGCCCGCGCCAGTGCGACACGCTGCTGCTGTCCGCCGGAAAGCTCATTCGTATGCCTGTTTTCATAACCGGTCAAACCGGTCAATTTCAATATTTCGGTCACACGGGCACGAACCTCGTCGGAGGAGAGTTTTTTTATCTTCAATCCATAGGAAATATTGTCATATACATTCAGATTCGGGAACAGCGCATAGGTTTGAAATACCATGGCCGTATCCCGCTTATCCGGGCTCAAATGGCGAATCGATTCGCCGCCCAGAAGAATATCGCCCTGGGACGGTTTTTCAAATCCGGCAATCATGCGCAGCGTTGTTGTTTTTCCGCAGCCGGAAGGCCCTAACAGCGTCACAAATTCCCCCGGTTCGATATCCAGAGAAACATCGTCCACCGCATGGACGTCCCCATTACCTTTTTTACCCGGATATATTTTAGAAAGATGTTTCAGCGTAACTCCTTTTGCTTTCATCAGATTTCCTCCTTTAGACCATTAAATTTGTATCGCTGCTTCTGCCAAACCGCCGTAAAATAAGATTCATCACGCCAACTGCCACAAAAACGATGGCCATTAATATAACGGACAAGGCCGCCGCATAACCAAACTGACCCTTATCCACATGCTGCATAACACGGACGGTCAGCAAATTGTAGTTTGCAGAAACAAGGAAAATAACTGCACTGATAGCCGTCATACTCTTGACAAAGCTGAATACCAGACCCGTATAAAAGGCCGGCCGAATCAAAGGCAGAGTAATCGAAGAAAAAACCTTTGCCGAGTTCGCTCCTAAATCTGTCGCAGCCTCCTCGATGCTTGGGTCAATCTGCCGCAGCGCCGACATTCCGGAACGGACGCCGACAGGCAGTCGGGTCATGACAAGAACGATGACCAGAATCCACAACGTATTCGTCAAAACCAGTGGTTTTGAATTAAAAGTAAGAATATAACCCAGGCCAAATACCGTTCCCGGTACCGCCATTCCAAGCATGGACACATATTCGACAAAACGTCTTCCCAAAAAACGTTTCCGTACAACCAGATAAGCAACAATCATGGAAAGAATACCGCCAATCGGCGCGGCCAGCACAGCAATCAATAAGGTGTCTTTTACCGGCTTTATACTATATTTAAATACATAATCAAAATTCTTCAATACGAATGTATAATCGGCTCCCCACGTTTTAAAGAAGGCGCTGAGTACCAAAAATATATAAAACAACAATACCCAGAAGGAAACAAACAGACAAAGCCCATTTGACGTTATAACAATCCCTTTATCCTCAATCATTTCCCGGACGCGGCTGGCTTTTCCGGTCAGGGTAACATAAGACCGTTTATCAAGAATGGCCTTCTGCAAAATAAACACAATCAGCGTAACACTGAGCAGGATGGCGGCAATCGCCGTCCCAGTCTGCGTGTCATAGTTACCAATGGCCTGAATATATATCTGGGATGCCAATGTTTTATAACCGCCGCCCAAAATCATTGGATTTGAAAAATCCGTTACCGATTCAATAAATGAAAGCAAAAACACATTGGCAAGCCCCGAAGCCAACATCGGAAGCATGACGGAGGTAAACACTTTCAGACGATTTGCGCCCAGATTTCGGGCTGCTTCCTCCATGGAAACATCAAAATTCTCCAAAAGGCCATCCAACGTCATTGCCGCAATGGGAAAGAAGGTCATTGTCTGTACAACGACAAGCCCCTTAAACCCATAAATATCAAAATTTGAAATTCCTAGCAATTTATATGTGATAATACCGCGCCGCCCCAAAAGCGTAATTGCAGACAGGGCCAGTACGAAAGGCGGCGAAATAATCGGCAGGATTTCTATAACACTATATAATTTCTTAAAAGGGCTTTTTACGCACTGTTTCACATAAGCAAATAAAAAGCCGATAATGGTTGAGGTCAGCCCAACCGTAATTCCCAACTTCAATGTGTTTCCAAATGCGGTGATAAAATTACTGCTTTTAAACAGCGCCTTATAAGAATCAAAGGACAACACGCCGCTTTTATCGATAAAGCTGCCTTTCAGGATTGAAAACAACGGAAGAAGTACAAACAGCAGCAACACTGCGATGACAAAAACAATGACCAGAAGCAGTACCGGGTCTTGTAACATTCCCCTCTTTTTGCGAGATTTTGTTCCCATATTAAGTCCCCCTATTTGTCAAAATGGAGGGTACATCTCTGCACCCTCCATCCTCAGCAAACACCTTTTTCGTCAATCTGTTTAGTTACCTGTCAACTCCGCCCATTTTGTCGTAAAATCAGCTTTGTTTTCACCGGCCCATACCGTATCGTAGTTAATTGTCTTTGCATCCGCAATACTTGCCGTTGCTTCCGGATTTTCGGCACCCTCAGCCGTCAGGAACTGATATGCACCATAGTCTTTAAACATATTCTGGCAATCGGCTGTCAAAGCCCAATCATAGAAAATTTTAGCTGCTTCCTGGTCAGGGCCATCGGCCAAAATAGCCATAGCTCCGGTTTCATAGCCAGTACCCTCGGAAGGAACCGTTACTGTCAATAAATCCTCATATCCTTCAAGCTGGTTCATAATCGCATCGTGGCAGAAACAAATACCTACGGCAACTTCGCCGGAAATGACGGATGCAATACAGCCTGAGCCACGCTCTGTATACTGAAGGACATTGTCATTTAATTTCTGCATATAATCGAAGCCTTCGTCTTCGCCCATTAACTGGAGTACCGTTGCCAAAATAACATATCCGGTGGAAGAAGCGGCCGGCGATGCCAGCATAATTTCACCTTTAAGTTCATCCTGCAACAGCTCTTCCCATGATGAAGGCGCTTCAATGCCCAATTCAGCCAGACGGTCATTATTGCTTACAAAGCCTACATATCCAATATAAATACCCGTCCAGTAATTGTCCGCATCTTTATATTTATCTTCAATAGATGCTGCATTCGGGGATTCATACTGTAATAACAGCCCCTCTTCCTTCGCTGTGATAAACGGGTCCGCCGGACCGCCAAACCATACGGAGGCTGTCGGATTATCCTTTTCAGCCTGAACTCTTGCGAGAATCTCGCCGCCGCCCAGAACGACGCAGTCCGTCTGAATTCCGGTTTCTTCCTGGAATCTCTCACATATAGCCTGGGTTTCATCGTCAAATACTGCGGAGTAAATGGTCAGTTTCAAATCTGAATGGTCCTCCGAAGCTTCGCTTTCTGCCGTTGTTTCCCCCGTTGTCTCCGCCGTTGTCTCTTCCCCAGCGGCTGTCTCCTTTGTATCGGAGCCACATCCGGCCAGCAAACACGTTACAAGTGTGAATGCCATCAATAAACTTACAATTTTTTTCATAGTAAACCTCCTCACATAATTTATTTTAAATGCACCCGCATCTAAAATCTTACTAATTGAATTTTTTTCTGAACGGTCTCTGCCATTGCCTGATTGCAGCGAATCATCAAATTCCGCATCGTATCATCCGGTTCGGCCTCCTCAAACACCTCTTTTGCTCTTCGAACCCAGGATACATTCAACTCTGTTCCAAAATTTAATTTGTACATTCCCAGACGAATACATTCACGGACATCCGCGTCACGGACGCCGGTTCCCCCATGTAAAACCAGCGGGATATCTACAGCTTCATGAATTTCTTCCAATATGTCCAGACGAATATTTGTTTTTTCCTGATACATCCCGTGATGTGTGCCTATGCCAACCGCCAAAGCATCAACTCCGGTTCGGCGCACAAACTCAGCCGCATCCTTCGGGTCTGTATATGGATAGGTTTCAATCCGTTTACCCCGGCCGACAATACCAAGTTCTGCTTCAATCGAAGCACCGGCCGCTCTGGCCAACTGCACCGCTTTCAAAGTATTTGAAACATTTTCTTCAAAAGGCAGCTTTGAACCGTCGTACATTACGGAAGAAAATCCGCCCTCCAGGGCCCCCTTAATATCCTCAAGGTCCGTCGCATGGTCTAAATGAAGCGCCACGTCTACCGTCATACTTTCAGAAACTTTTTTTACAATGGATGCCAACAATGAATAACCGATATATTTCGCCGTAGATACGGACACCTGCAAAATAACCGGGCATTTCACCTCATCTGCCGCCTTCGCCATCACCGGAACAACTTCAAGTGCATGAATATTAAATGCCGGAATTCCCTGGCCTTCCTTCATTGCCTGAGCAAGCAACGGTTTCATTGTACAATACATAGCATCTCACCCTTCCAACACCATTTGATTAGTTTTTTCTTTTTCGATAAAATTATTATATCTTTTATTCACTTTCTCGTCAATATGGCGTATTTACACATTTATCGAAAACGATTTTAGTAAAATTAACTAAAACGACTTTTTTCTTGTCATATCGTTTGGTAATGTTATATAATCGTTATATAATTAACATCTGGGGGTGTTTACTTGAAAACTTTAGTCGAATCGCGAAAACAGTTGAAGCGCAATCATATTTTAGACCTCATCCGCAGAAGTCCCGAACCGCTTTCTCGATTTAACATAAAAAAAATGACCGGATACAGTATGACAACCGTTTCCAATACGATTACAGAATTGCTTCAGGAAGAGCTTCTCACGGAGGATACATGCTCGGATACTACCCGTATGGGACGCAAACCGATTTTTCTCCATTTAAATAATGCCGGAGGATATTTTATCGGAATCGAATTTAATATACAGGCGATTCATTATGTTATTCTGGATTTTAAATGCACGCCGATTTTTTCAGGACAAGCAACCATTACGGAACCTATATCAACTTCCATATTACTGGACCTTGTCTTTCAATATACCGAAGAATGTCTGAAATATCTGGGTTCCCGCAGGGAACGTGTTCTGGGCATAGGAATCGGCCTGCCCGGTTACATTGATACGGCGGCCGGCATCGCTTTGAACTATCCGCATATGGCGGATTGGGAAAACATTCCTATTGTCAGTATTATGCAGGAGCGTTTCCGGCTTCCATGTTATATCGGTAATAATGTCGGCGTTATGGGCCTTGTTTTTAAATGGATGAACGAATATTATGAGTGCTGTGACTTCTTGCTCATCTCTATCCGTACAGGTGTGCGGTGTATTCCTTTCATTAATCAACAGCCCTACTTTGGAAGAATCAGCAGTACCGGCGAAATCGGACATCTAAAGGTTTCTTCCTCAAATCGGGTTTGCGACTGCGGACAGGTCGGATGCCTGAATACGGAGATTACGGATTTAAGCATCCGTGAGAAAATTGAAGAAGGCTTTAAGAAAAATCAGTTTCCGCTTGTTCGAAAGATTGCGGACGGCCGACGGCCATCCGTGCAAATGCTTGTGCGCGCCGCCAAAAAAGGAGATTCCGATGCCGTAAATCTTATCAAAGAATCGGGCTATTATCTTGGCCGCGCTATCGCCCAGGCCGGCAATCTGTTTGCCCCTCAAAAAATCATATTATCCGGGCAATTAATTGATGCCGGACCTATGCTTTTTGAGCCGCTCCAGGAACAAGTGGACAAAGAATGTCTCCCGGCCATATCCACCCATATGCAAATTATTCCGTCGCCATTTGGCGGTGAAATCGGCGCCTTCGGCGCTGCCGCTCTGGTTCTTGAAAATGAATTCAACCCAATTGCCTCAAATACGACACTTTAACATAAAAATACCCTATATGAATGGATAAAATATCACATTCATATAGGGTCATTTTAAATCAAGGCCGTTCTACTTCTTTTTCTAAAATATTTCCGGAAGCCGCATCCAATGTATAGCTATATTCCATTCCTTCGGCAAAAAAATCAATTTCATATTCGGTATGTCCGTCATCGTAACCTAATTCGACGCTGGTATAGGCGACCTGTTCTGCGGTGAATTTGCTGTCCTCCAACACAATGCGTTTAGCCTCATCCACATCTATGATACCATCCGTCTTAACATTCGCTGACAACCGCTCGACAGGTTCCTGAGAAGCCTGTAAAATCGCACCGTCCTCCGCTTTGATTTCATATTCATACTTCGTTGTATCTGTCACAAATTCAATTTCATATTCATAAGAACGCCCTTCACGTTCTCTTTTTTCTTTTATAAAAACAACCTCTGAATTTTCCAGTCCAACATCTTTTAAGGCAATCGCCTTCGCTTCTTCAATACCTATTTCACCATCATCATTGATTACGACCTGCGTCTCCGTTATCTGTGTTTCTGCACTTTGAGTTGCCGCAATCTGTGTTTCTGCAGTCTGCGTTTCTGCAGCCTGTGTTTCTACGCTCTGCTCCGTTTTAGTTTCGGATTCCGGCTTTTTCTCTCCATTTGAGCAGCCAATAAGCATAGAGAAAGAAATTGCTGCTATCAATCCCAAAGCAGCCAATCGGTATTTCATTTCTTTACTCTCCTTTCGGGTTTTTCTTTTTTAAAATACACAAAACAGGCTATTCATCAGTGAATAACCTGTTTTCAGCTCCCCGAGCGGGGC
>CABUAW010000023.1 GCA_902489645.1 uncultured Lachnospiraceae bacterium
AGGAATTGAAAAGAGTTTCCTGGATACAGGAAAACCGAGAGACCTGAATATGATTTTTGCAGCCGGACAGGGATGCTGGGATGACACACACGCTTATCAGCACATGGCGCATGAAGGGTTAGTTGCTTCGGCTATCGGCGGTCATTATGGTACCTGCAAATCCTTTGGCAAATTAATCGAAGATAATAAGATTATCGGTTACAACATGCCTCAGGGTGTCATCGTTGACCTGTTCCACGAAGCAGTTAAGGGTATGCCTGGACATATCACAAAATTGGGGTTAAAGACCTTTGTAGACCCACGAATTGAAGGCGGAAAATTAAACGAAAAGACGACAGAAGATATTGTAAAAGTTATTGAAATCGATGGTGAAGAATACCTCATGTATAAAACACCGAAAATTGATGTAGCCTTAATCAGAGGAACGTCTGCAGATGCCTTTGGCAATATTTCTTTCGAAGAAGAAGCGCTTCCGGTAGATATGCGTCTAATCGCTATGGCAGCAAAAGCCTGCGGCGGTAAGGTTATTGTACAGGTTAAATATAGTTGTGAACGTTTAATGACGGACAAGGTTGTCATTCCTGGTATTTTCGTAGACGCTGTTGTGGTTTCTGAAGAACCTGAAAAAAATCATCGTCAGACTCAGCTTCATTTCTATGACCCTAGCTTATCCGGTCATGTGTTTGTTGCTCAGGATGCCATTGCTTCATTGCCATTAAATGCGAAGAAAGTTATTTCCCGTCGAGCTGCTATGGAATTGACAAAGGGCGCTGTTATTAACCTTGGTGTTGGTACGCCGGAAGGTATTGCCAATATTGCGGCTGAAGAGGGTGTCAGCGATTTGATTACAATGACATCGGAGAGCGGCGCAGTTGCAGGTGTTCCGTTGGGCGGCAAGGCTTTTGGCTCCGTACAGAACGCATGGGCGATTGTTGAACAGGAAGTTCAGTTTGACTTCTATGACGGCGGCGGCCTGGATGTTTCCTACTTGGGATTAGCAGAAGCAGATAAGGTCGGCAATGTTAATGTCAGCCATTTCGGTACAAATGTAACGGGCTGCGGCGGCTTTATTAATATTTCTCAGACGACTCAGAATCTTGTTTACTGCGGTACATTTACGGCCGGCGGATTAAAGGAAACTATTGGCGACGGTAAACTGACAATTGTTCAGGAAGGTCGTCAGAAGAAGTTTATTGATAAGGTACAGCAGATTACGTTCAGTGGCGAGTATGGTGCTGAGGTTGGCCAGAATGTACTCTATGTTACTGAAAGAGCTGTATTTAAGTTGGTTGAAGGCGGCTTGAAGCTGATTGAAATTGCTCCTGGCGTTGATTTGCAGAAAGATATTTTAGACCAGATGGAATTTACTCCAATTATCGAAGATTACAAATTGATGGATGAGAGACTTTTCAGTGAAGAAAAAATTAACCTTAAAGAGATGATGTTATCTAAATAATAGAGATAAGGGGGAAGATATATGGGAATTTTGTTAATTGTTATTGGTTTGGTAATCATGACTATTCTTGCTGTTAAAGGCGTGCCGATTTTGTGGGCAGCTCTTGTAGCCGGTGTTTTTGTACTGGCCACAGCGGGACTGGATGTTGTCGAAGGAATTACCGTAACTTACATGACCGGTTTTTCAGGATACATTATGAATTATTTCTTAATGTTTGTTCTGGGCGCCGTATTCGGAAAGTTATGCGAAATCAGTGGCGCTTCCGACAGTATTGCTCAGGCTGTTATCAATAAATTGGGTGAAAAATATGTTGTTCTCGCAATTATTGTTGCAGCAGCTATCCTGGCCTTTGGCGGCGTTTCCCTGTTCGTTGCTTTGTTTACGCTGTATCCATTGAGCATAAGCTTGTTCAAACGGGCGGATATTCCGAGACGTTTGTTCCCTGGTGTTTACATCGCAGGTGCCGCAACATTTGCAATGACAGCGCCGTTTACACCATCCACACAGAATATTGTTCCTATGGCTTATCTTGGAACAACACTTTCTTCCGGTATGGTTCCTGGTATCATCGGTTCTGTATTTTGTGCGGTTGCAGTTTGCATCTACATGCAGTGGCGTGTAGGCAATGTTAAGGCAAAGGGAGAACATTATGTTCCACTGCCTGGCGAAGAAGAAGAAGCTGTGAATACAAAAGATTTACCAAATCTTGTTGTCGCTTTAATTCCGATGGTTGTTTTGATTGTTGTTCTTAATGCTTTCGGATTAAATGTATCTGTTGGTTTGTTTATTGGTGTTGTTGTTGCAGTCATTCTTTACTGGAAATGGCTTCCTCATAACATGGCGGAATTCTGGAAACATATTACAGCCGGCGCTTCCAATGGTATTATGTCCATTGCCAATACAGCGGCCGTTGTAGGTTTTGGTTCTATCGTTACGGCAACGCCTGCATTTGCAACATTGGCCAGCGTTGTTGAGGGAATTGCACAGAGCGGCAATGCTTATGCGGCTGCAGCGGTTTCCGTAGCTGTACTTGCTGGTATTTCCGGTTCTGCATCCGGTGGTTTGGGTATCGCGGTTCCAATTGCAGCAGAGATTTTCCTTCCAATGGGAATCAATGCAGAAGCATTACATCGTATCGCTGTTATTTCCAGTTCCGCACTGGACTCCCTGCCACATAATGGATTCGTTAATACTTGTCTTCAGTATACGCATACAAACCATAAAGAGGCTTATTTTGATATTTTTGTTGTATCTGTCTTTATTACAATCGTTGAAACCATATTGGTTATTCTTTTGTTCTCGATTATGGGATAGAAATCAAGGAGATGTAAAATATGGAATTTAAAAATATTATTTTTGAAAAACAAGAAAATATAGCGATTATCAAATTAAATCGTCCAAAGGCTTTAAATGCTTTAAATACAGAGTTGCTTTTAGAACTCGAGCAGGCTGTAAGTGATGTGGAAAATGATTCGGAAATTCGTGTTGCTATTGTTACCGGAGAAGGCAAAGCCTTTGCAGCCGGTGCAGATATTGCGGCTATGAAGGATATGAATTCCATAGAAGGTCTGACATACGCCAAGACCGGACAGGCTGTTTATCGTCATATTGAAGAGGTTCGCAAACCTTTTATTGCGGCCATTAATGGTTTTGCTCTGGGCGGCGGATGCGAACTGACATTAGCTTGTGATTTAAGAATTGCTTCCACAAAGGCCAAACTTGGATTGCCGGAAACCGGTCTTGGAATTGTTCCGGGATTTGGTGGAACGCAGAGACTTCCGAGACTTATTGGAGATGCGAAAGCAAAAGAATTGATTTTGACCGCAGATACAATTGGAGCCGAAGAAGCGCTGGCTATTGGCCTGGTTAATCGGGTGACAGAGCCGGAAGCACTCATGGAAGAAACTATGAAGCTTGTAAAGAAGATTCTTAGTAAAGCACCAATTGCCGTTGGATTTGCCAAAGATGCTATTAACCGTGGAAAACAGGTAGATATTGATTCGGCCGAAGCACTGGAAGCACTCTATGTTGGAATGTGCTTTTCTACAGAAGATTTGCATGAGGGCATGACGGCGTTTGTTGAAAAACGAGCAGCCGATTTTAAAGATAGATAGGAGGGAGAAAATGAGAGAAGTCAAGGGAAAGAAATATGATGAATGGATTATTGGAGAAGTTTATGAGACTGGAAGAAGAACTGTGACAGAAACAGATATTGTTAATTTTGCAGGACTTTCCGGAGACTATAATCAGCTCCATACAGATGCGGTTTTCGCTGCATCCACACCTTACGGTGGAAGAATCGCTCATGGCGCACTTGTTTTTTCAATTACAACAGGCCTTGTAGACCATTCGGGATTGATTGACGGCACAGTCATTGGATTCCTGGGAGCAAGTATGTCCTGGAGCGCACCGGTTAAAGCCGGAGATACGATTTACGCGAGAATCACACCGGTGAACAAAAAAATGACAAAGAATCCGGGCAGAGGAATTGTTACATTAAAATTGCAGATTGTAAATCAGAGAGATGAAGTGACCTGCGAACAAGAATGGACTGTAATGTTTACAGTATAGCATTTTAGAACATAAAGGGAGGAAAATATATTATGGGATATGTTTTAAGTGAAGAATCAAAGGATATCGTGCAGCTCGCAAAAGATTTTGCAGAGAAGGAAGTAGCGCCTGTTTGCGCGGAATATGATAAAAATGGAGAATTTCCAATGGATATCTACCAGAAAGCTTTTGACTTGGGATTTCATGCTTTGGAGATTCCGGAAGAATATGGCGGAAGCGGCCTCGATTACTATACTGTTTGCGCAGTTTATGAAGAGTTCGCAAAGGTAGACGCCGGCTTCTGTACAGGTGTAGCAGCTACCGGACTGGCATTAAAACCAGTGTTGATGTTTGGTAATGATGAGCAGAAGAAATATTTTGCAGATTATATTTGCGGCGGAAAAGGTAATGGATTTGCAGCATTTGCACTGACAGAACCGGATGCAGGTTCCGATGCAGGAGCAGGCAAGACAGTTGCAGAAAAAGTTGGCGACGAATATGTTATCAACGGTAGAAAATGCTTTATTACCAATGCCGGACCTGCTCAGATTTATGTTGTATTCGCTATTACAGATAAATCCAAAGGCGCAAGAGGATATTCTGCATTTATCGTAGAACGTGACCGTGAGGGCGTTTCTGTTGGTAAAGAAGAAGATAAGATGGGTATTCGCTTATCCAACACATCGGACCTTGTTCTTGATAACGTTCATGTTCCTGCTGACCACCTCCTCGGAAAAGAAGGCAAGGGATATGGTTATGCAATGGCAACTTTGGATTTGGCCCGCCCAATTATCGGCGCTATGTCTGCCGGTATTATTCAGAGATGTATTGATGAATCTGTTGCTTATGCAAAACAGAGAGTTACTTTTGGTAAACCAATCATCAAACATCAGGTAAATCAGTTTAAGATTTCCGATATGGAAATTAAAGCTGAAGTAACACGTGCTGCTGTTATCAACTGCTTCAATCAGTATTATGCAGGCAAACCATATGGTAAAGAAGCTGCTATCGCTAAATGCTTTGGCGGAGATTCGGCCGTTCAGTGCGCACTTGAAGCCATTCAGATTCTTGGCGGCTATGGTTATTCAAGAGAATATCCGGTAGAAAAACTTTTGAGAGATGCTAAAATTATGCAGATTTATGAAGGAACAAATGAAATTCAGCGTATGGTTATTGCTGGTTATGTTTGCCGATAGGAGGACTGTTCATGAATATTTTGGTTTGTGTAAAACAAGTGCCGGATACGACAGAAATAAAAATTAATTATGAGACAAATACATTGATTCGAGAAGGCGTGCCAAGTATCGTTAATCCTTTTGATGCCTATGCTTTGGAAATTGCGGTTCGTCTGAAAGAAAAACATGGAGGTACTGTAACCGTATTATGTATGGGACCAGACCAGGCTAAGGCAGCATTGAAGGAGTGCTTATCCGTTGGTGCTGATAATGCTTATCTTCTGTCCGACCGGGCCTTTGGAGGTTCAGATACGTTGGCAACAAGTTATATTCTTTCTTCAGCAATTAAGTCCTTAGGTGAATTTGATTTGATTTTCTGTGGAAAACAGGCTATTGACGGGGATACGGCCCAGGTAGGACCGGAAATTGCGGAACATCTTGGAATCCCGCAGGTTACATATGTTTTGGACGCTGAGGTTACCGACGATAAGCTTTTGGTTAAAAAGGAAACAGAAACAGGTTATGAAATGATTGAGACAAAAGGACCGGCAGTTTTAACTGTTGTGAAAACTGCATTTGAGCCACGTATGGCTACTGTTAAAGCTAAAATTGCAGCAAACAGAAAGCCAATCTCAGTGATTACTTCTCAGGATATTGAAATCGACCTGACACGGGCCGGACTGAAAGGTTCGCCTACAAAGGTTAAGAAAACATTTACACCGCCGATGAAAGGTGACAGCTTGATTATTAAGGAAGATACGGCGGAAGCTTCTGTTCGTAAACTGGTTTCTATTCTTGACGAGAAGAATATTATTTAGGGGGTGGCAAAATGTTTGAAGATTACAAAAACCTGTGGGTGTATATTGAATCAAATAAAGGAACCGCAGCAAATGTTGGTCTGGAACTTTTAAATCCGGTACGGGCGCTGGCAGACAGTGTAAATGAAAAACTGGTTGCCATTGTCATTGATGGTGAAAATACAGAACAGATTGGTTCGGAAGCCATCAAATATGGTGCCGATGAAGTTATTCTTGTTGAAGGACAGGAATATAGCGACTATTCCACAGATGCTTATACAAATGTATTAGATATACTTGTTAAAAAGCATAAACCAAGTGCATTGTTTATCGGTGCGACAAATCGCGGACGGGATTTGGGCCCGCGTTTGGCAGCCAGATTGAAAACAGGTTTGACGGCAGACTGTACGGCATTGTCTATGGATAATGGGAACATTGTTTGGACGCGTCCTGCTTTTGGAGGCAACCTGATGGCCAATATCCTTTGCCCGGACCACAGACCACAGTTGGGTACGGTTCGTCCTGGTGTGTTCAAGAAAGCTGAACCAGACGAAAATCGTACTGGAAATCGAATTCGCGAAGTTATTTCCACACCGGAAGAAATGATTCGTACAAAAATTGTGGATATTGTTACAACTGTAGCATCGGATGTTCCGAATATTGAAGAGGCAGAAGTTCTTGTCTCCGGCGGCGCTGGTGTCGGCGGACCGGAAGGTTACGAAGTCCTGAAGAAATTGGCTGTTGCCTTGGGCGGCAGTATTGCAGCGTCCAGAGCGGCTGTTGATGCCGGATGGATTGACCATGCATATCAGGTTGGTCAGACAGGAAAAACAGTTGGACCAAAGATTTACATTGCCTGCGGTATTTCCGGAGCTATTCAGCATATTGCCGGAATGTCATCTGCAGATACAATTATTGCTATTAACAGAGACCCGGATGCCAACATTTTTAAAGTAGCGGATTATGGTATCGTAGGGGATTTGTTTGAAGTTGTACCTATTTTAGAGCAAGAAATTCTTAAACGTAAATAAAAAAGCTTGCCATAAATAAACTCATATAATGTCTTGAGAACTCCTTAAACAGGGCCGCCAGGAAATTCTGCACCAATTTCCTGGCGGCTTCCATTTTGTCGATGAAAAAGGGCATGTTTCCTATCAGGATTCGACAGGTTTTTTGTGGAGAACGTTCTATAATGATTGCATAACCAGGGAATATTGATTTATAATAAAGGAGAAGACACTATGGATATGCAAAAGAACGTCAAAGTAAATTTTAAGTATAAAGATAGTCTGTTTCGGTTTATTTTCAGGGATAAAGCGGCGCTGCTGACTTTGTATAATGCTGTGAATGGCAGTGATTATACGGACCCGGAGGCGCTGGAAATATATACTATGGAAGATTTTGTCTATATGAATATGAAGAATGATTTATCCTTTCTGATTGACTGGAATATGAATGTCTTTGAGCATCAGAGTACATATAATCCCAATATGCCTTTGCGGGGTTTTCTATATATGGCAGCAGCTTTTAAGAAATATATTGCATTGAATCGATTGGATATATATGGAAGTAAACGGTTATCTCTTCCTGTGCCGGGATACTATGTATTTTATAATGGATTTAAAGAGCTGCCAGACGAAGAAATATGGTATTTGACAGAGAGTATGGAGGGTACGGCGGCTTCGGAAAAATCCTGTGTACAGTTTAAAGCGCATATGGTGAATATCAATATGGGGAAAAATTCAAAGCTGATGGAAAGGTGTCCGTTGCTTTATGAATATTCGGTTTTTGTATCTGAGATTCGAAAAAGGATTTCCCAAAATGCGCTGCTGAGAGAAGCGGTTGAAGGCGCAGTGGATTATTGTATTCATAATGGAATTTTGGCAGATGTTTTGAGAGGAAACAGAGCGGAGGTGACGGATATGTGTTTGGAAGAATATGATGCGGCATTTCATATTGCTTCGGAGAAAGAGATTAGTTTTGAAGAAGGCCGGAGCAAAGGCCGCCAGGAGGAACACCGAAACACAGAACGAGAGAGACAACGGGCGGATGAACTTGAATTAAAAAATGCTGTCTTGGTCGGAAAGCTTCGCGGCGAAACGGAGGAGGCCATTGCAAAAAGCCGGGGGATAACGCTGAAAGAGGTAAAAAGGATTTTGGAAGAGGTCTGAGAAAGAGAAATTTGAAAACTATGGAATAGTACACGAAAGAGATTATCGGGAAATAGGTAGCTCTAAACAGGAAACGGCGGCCTTGATTTCCTCAAAACCGCCGTAGAATAGAGACTGTTTCAAGTTTTATGTGAATTGAAAAAACTGATATAAGATATGTCATCAATTACTTTGGGCAGAGTCAATTTTTAAGGTTCTGCCCTTGTTTGTATTATAATCCAATTTCCAGACATGTCATGCCAGTCCTGCTTGACATATCTGGATTTTCATTTAGTTATAAATGTCTGTCCACATCTCCTGCACCATACATCAAACGACGTACCTCCATTACATTATCAATTACTACATAATAGATAACGTATTTTTTTACATAGATTCGATAATAAGGATAATCACGTTTTTTGTAGAGTGATACGGTTCAAAAGCAATAGGATTTATTTTCCATGTATCGCACTCCTTACATTACTGAAAAGAGTTTCATTTCAAAACTATCTGTCAGATTTACGTATTCTTCCAGACTTAACTCAATTCTTTAATGCGTTGTATGGTCATCTGAACAGCCTTATCAATAAATTGCTGCAGAGGGCCTGTGGAAAGCATGGCAATCCGTGTGTTGCAGCTATCGAAAGGAATGAGAATCCGAAGGGCGTCGCTCTGTCCGACCGCATTGGCCATTTTCGGGGATAATTCACCGAGAATGGAATCCGGGACGACAATAGCAACGACCCCGACGATAATATCCGCTTTGCCGACATTTTTTACAATGGCATTTTCTCCGGTGGCGCCGTCGGTGGCTCCGGCCCGCATCATATTGGAGGTGGCGGCGGAATTGGTTCCCAAAGCCCGGATAATGACGGGGAGATTCTTTGGAAGCTGTTTTGTCAGGCTCTCAATATATTGGCGGCCGATACCGCCGCCCTGTCCGTCAACAACGGTGATTAAAATATTTTTTTCTATCATGTGTACAAATCCCCTTTTACCAGCGGCCGAATTCGGATAATTCCAGACCTTTATTTTTATCCAGAACGGTATTGACGGCCCATTCGTGGATGAAGAGAAGGAGCGGATTGCCTTTCAGGTCTTTAATCCGTTTCATGTCAGAGGTTCCATTGATACGTGCAACATCTGTATCTGTACTTGTTACCCAGCGGATATATTCATGAGGCATGGCGTCCATGCGGATTTCAACGCCATATTCATTTTCCAGACGGAATTTTAATACGTCAAACTGAAGAACGCCGACAACACCGACGATGATTTCCTCCATACCCGTATTATATTCCTGGAAAATCTGAATAGCGCCCTCCTGGGCAATCTGGGTAACGCCTTTGATAAATTGCTTACGTTTCATAGTATCGACCTGGCGCACCTTTGCAAAATGTTCCGGGGCGAAGGTCGGTATGCCCTCATAAGCGAATGTTTTTCCCGGGACGGAAATCGTATCGCCGATGGAGAAAATGCCCGGGTCAAAGACGCCGATAATATCTCCCGCATACGCTTCGTCCAGAATCTTTCGCTCCTGGGCCATCAACTGCTGTGGCTGGGAAAGCTTTAGTTTCTTTTTGCCCTGAACATGATAGACGTCCATGCCGGCTTCAAATTTACCGGAACAGATTCGCATAAAGGCAATACGGTCACGATGGGCTTTATTCATGTTGGCCTGAATCTTAAAAACAAAGGCGGAAAAATTTTTGTCAAAAGGACTGATTTCACCGGCATCGGATTTCCGGGGCAGCGGGTGGCTTGTCATTTCCAGGAAGTAGTTGAGGAAAATTTCGATACCGAAATTGGTCAGGGCGGAGCCGAAAAATACCGGGGTCTGTTTGCCGTGGCTCACTTTTTCAATATCAAATTCGGCGCTGGCGCCGTCCAGAAGTTCGATATCGTCCTGGAGTGTCTGGAACAGCTCGTCGCCGACCATGCCGAGAAGCTCCGGCGAATCTACGGCGAGATTTTCGGAAGCAACCTCCTTTTGGCCGTTGGCAAAGGCGGTAAAGGTAGTTACGTGTTTGGCCCGGCGGTCATAAACACCGCGGAATTCTTTACCGGAGCCGATGGGCCAGTTGATAGGGCAGGTGCTGATACCGAGAACGGATTCGATTTCGTCCATCAATTCGAATGGGTCGTTGGCGTCCCGGTCCATTTTGTTAATAAAAGTAAAAATCGGGATATCCCTGAGTAAACATACTTTAAACAGTTTTTTTGTCTGGGCCTCAACACCCTTGGAGGCATCGATAACCATGACGGCAGAGTCAGCCGCCATCAGTGTCCGGTAGGTATCTTCGGAGAAGTCCTGATGTCCCGGGGTATCCAGAATGTTAATGCAATATCCGTCGTATTCAAACTGCAGGACAGAGGAGGTGACGGAAATACCTCTCTGTTTTTCGATTTCCATCCAGTCGGAAACAGCGTGTTTCGCCGTTTTCTTTCCTTTGACCGAACCGGCCAGATTAATGGCGCCGCCGTAAAGCAGGAATTTTTCTGTTAAGGTCGTCTTACCGGCATCCGGATGGGAAATAATGGCAAAAGTTCTTCGTTTATTAATTTCGTCTTTAAAATCAGCCAAGGGAATACCTCCAAATCATATCTGTTTCATAATCACTAAATTTAAATTATAACTTATAGCTAAAGTGAGTGTCAATATTAAAGATTGACTTATATAAAATCACTGATTAAAATAGGTAAAAAGGAGTGTGAAAAGAATGGAAAAAGTAGAAAAAAGACGAAAAAGAGGCAGGGCGGCGCTGCTCGTTAGGGCAGTGCTTATTCTGATTTTGGCGCTGATTCTTGTTGTTGCCGGATATGTGATTTATCTGCAGGCAAATTATTATCGGATAGAGGACCACGCAGTTCTGGAAATAGAGCATAATATGGAGGAATCTCTGAAAACAGGCAATACATATACGGCGGTAACGTACAATATCGGCTTCGGCGCCTATGGACCGGACTATAGTTTTTTTATGGATACGGGAGAGATGAAGGACGGGACGAAAACCTCGGGAACATACGGAAAGGCGATAAGTCTGGCTTCTGTCGAGGAACATACGCAAGGGGCTCTGGAGGTTATTGAAAGTTTGGATGCGGACTTTTATCTGCTCCAGGAAGTGGATGTGGATGCGGACCGGAGTTATCATGTCAATCAGGAAGATATTTTTAAAACAGCCTTGGCGGAGTATGCCAGCGTTTTTGCCAATAATTTTCATTCGGCCTATTTGTTTTACCCGTTTAACGACCCCCACGGTGCGGTTCAGGCCGGGCTGTTGAGCTTTAGCCGATATCATATTTCAGAGGCGGAGCGGCGCAGCTACCCGGTGGATAACAGTTTTATTACAAAGTTCACAGATTTGGACCGTTGCTTTGCGCAGATGCGTATTCCAGTGGAGGATGGTCATGAACTGGTGCTGATTAACAGCCATATGTCGGCTTATGACGAGGGCGGAACAATCCGGGCTCAGCAGTTGGAATTATTAAATACAGTGATGGCTGAGGAATATGCCAAGGGTAACTATGTCATTGTCGGCGGAGACTTTAATCATGCGATGGGTGCGGAGGTTGCCGAAGGATTTCCTTCAGAGCAAAAATTTCCGGACTGGGTTGCCGTGCTGACGGAGGAAGATTTGGCGGATAATGTCCGGATTGTGCGCGCAGATAATGAACTGGAGGTGCCGACCTGCCGGGGTGCTGACATTGTATATACGAAGGGCGTCAATTATACGACGGTTGTCGACGGCTTTCTTGTAACGGATAATGTCCGGGCCTTTGCGGAAAATATGGATACGGATTTTGCTTATAGCGACCATAATCCTGTAAAACTGCAATTTGAGCTGATTAAGTAAAATAAGTGATTGTTCCGGCGGAGGGTTAATGGTATACTGTCTAAAGGGCTTGTGACTTTGGCTTGGAAAGGTGGTAATACGATGAATCATATTCAGGAGATAGAAACTTCCGTTGGGACTTTTATGGCCAGCCGGGTGGAATTTTATGAAAATGGAGCGGTAAAATCCGCAGAGCCGGAACAGCAGGTATTTTACAGCCATGAAACCGGACTGTATATTGCCTACGATAATACGCCGCTGAGAGACGAGGAACATTTGCCGACATTGGAATTTGAGGCCGATGGCCGGGTGAAGGCGCTTCGGACAGTCGGCACAGGATTGATTTGCCGTTCAAAAGACGGGGGTGTGCTTCGGATTGGCGCCCAGTGGCGGCCGGACCCTCGGGATACGGGGGCGAATGTACTGATTCCGATTCGCATACAGTTTTTGGAAAATGAATTGCTGGTGACGGACAGTGATGGAAAGGAACAGCGTTTGCCATTGGACGTCTATGAGATTCAGGTAGATTATCTGACGGATAATATCGTCATGGCCGGCGGCTGCGGGGACTGCAGTACGTGTAACGGATGCTGTAATATCGGATAGTCAACGAAACAGGTATAGCGCACAGGCGCAGTTTTCCTGGTGAATCGCAGGGGTGGCTTATAAGGCCGCCCCTGTTTTTTGTCGATTTTTGGGGAAAATGTGAACACTTCGTGAAACTTTTATAAAGAACCATAAATTTTTATGTGAAATAATTGACATATATTTTTGGGAAATGTTACAATTTAATGAAATAGTTAAATGGAGGTGTATATCTTATGGAGCAGAAAGAGAAAATGAGTCTTGTAGAGTATACAGATATATACGGAAAGATATGCGAGAATACAGATTTGATTTCGGCAGAGCTTTTTGATGAATTTGGTGTGAAGCGGGGGCTTCGTGATAAGAATGGAAATGGCGTTTTATCCGGGCTGACGCACATTTCAAAGATTGAAGCATTTAAGAATGTGAATGGTGAGAAGGTGCCCTGCGACGGCAAGCTGTGGTACCGGGGGTATAGTATTATAGATTTGGTCAAAGGGTTTCACGGAGAGCGTTTCGGTTATGAAGAAACAGCGTATCTGCTTTTATTTGGCCGTCTGCCGAATCTGGCTGAGCTTGAAGAATTTAAGGGGGTTTTGAATGCCAGCCGGACATTGCCGACAAACTTTACGAGGGACGTTATTATGAAAGCGCCGAGTAAGGATATTATGAATTCAATGACAAAAAGTGTGCTGACACTGGCTTCCTATGACGACAATATGGCGGACCCGTCCATCAGCAATGTACTGCGCCAGTGTTTACAGTTAATTGCCATTCTCCCGATGTTGGCCGTATATGGTTATCATGCGTACAATCATTATGAATGTGGCGACAGCTTTTATATCCATCGGCCGGACGAAAATCTTTCGACGGCGGAAAATATTCTTCTGATGCTTCGGCCGGATAAGACGTATACCCAATTGGAAGCAAAGGTTCTGGATATTGCCCTCGTGTTACATATGGAACATGGCGGCGGCAACAATTCGACATTTACGACCCGTGTCGTATCTTCGGCCGGTTCGGATACGTATTCGGTAGTGGCGGCGGCCTTATCTTCATTGAAGGGGCCAAAGCACGGCGGGGCGAATATTAAGGTTGTCGAGATGATGCGGGATATGCGCGAACAGGTTTCGGATTTGAATGATGAGGACGCCATCAAAGAATATCTCGGGAAACTTCTGGATAAACAGGCCTTTGATAAAAAAGGACTGATTTACGGTATGGGTCATGCGGTATATTCCCTTTCTGACCCGAGAGCGCGTATTTTTAAGAGCTTCGTAGAACGGCTGGCAAAAGCGAAGGGCCGGGAAGAAGAATTCCGTATTTATTCGGCGGTGGAGCGTCTGGCGCCGGAAGTAATCGCAGAAAAACGGAAGATTTATAAGGGCGTCAGCGCCAACGTGGATTTCTACAGCGGTTTTGTATACAACATGCTGGATATTCCGTTGGAATTGTATACACCTATTTTTGCTATGGCACGAATTGTCGGATGGAGCGCCCATCGCATTGAGGAGCTGGTCAATGTGGATAAGATTATCCGTCCGGCCTATTTGAGTATTATGGAAGAAAAGGAATACAAGCCTTTGGAGGATAGAGGATAATGGGAAACTGGTTAAAAAAACTGATACGTATTTCTCTTGTCACCGTGCTTTTGGCCGCCTGTCTGACGGGATGCGGTGGTAAAAAGGAAGAAGAAACAGAGACAGAAGCGCCGGAAAGCAGCCCGGCCGCAAGCGAAGAACTGGATGCCAAAGTGGGTCAGGTGGTATCTTTGAAAAGCGGCGCACTCATTATAGAAACCGACGATGGAAAAACATTGGAATTTGACGTTTCCGGTGTGAATAAGGTAAATAGAGAAGCCATATTGGAGGGCAACACGGTGGCCGTAGTTTACAGCGGTATATTGAGCGGAACGGATACGGATGCCGTGACTGTGGAATTGGTGATTGCCATGGATGCGGATAATGCGTCCGGCGGTGGAGTTACCGGTTCTTTGTCAACCGGCAGGAGCCAGATGTCAGGAACCGTTGTGGAGTATATTGAGGGCGCCAAGCTGGTGATTGAAAGCTCCGCAGATGGCGAGTATTACTATTTTTCAGTGGAAGATGCGGTCATAAGTGATTCTGCGGATATTGAAGAAGGAGATACGGTTACGGTCGCTTATACCGGTGATATTCAGGGCGATGATTTGGTTCCGGCGGACAGAATTACGGTGAGTAATTCGGGCAGCGGCAGTTCGGGCGGCGCTTCTTCCTCAGGAGTATCGGGCAGCAGCAGTTCGGGAGATGCTTCGACCAGCGGCGCTTCCGGAAATAGTTTCGCTTCGGATACAATCCGGGGAACGGTGGTCACAGCATCCATGAATACGGTGACGATAAGGACCAGCGGCGGCACGCGGTATACGTTTTCAACGATAGATGCCGAGATGGGTTCGGTGGACAGTCTGGAAGAAGGAATGTCCGTTACTTTATATTACACGGGCGACCTTTCAGAAGGTGCGGAAACCGTTACGGTAACTTCCGTGGAAGTGAATTAAATAAATATTTGTACAAAAAGAGGGCTCCAGGATTTCTCCTGGAGCCTTGTTTTATAGATATGTAATTTCTTGATTCACATTAATCTCTTACAACAACAGAGATACCATTAGGGATACATGTCAAGCTGGCGTTTTCACCTTTTAATTCTCTTGCGCGTGCATAAGCAGCTTCAAGTGTTGGGAAATATTCAGCTTTCATATCTCGAATCATCTGTGCCTGTTCAGGCTCTGCAACAAAGAGAACTTTGTGTTTGCAGAGGATACGGCAGTAAATCTGTGAACACCACTGGTCAGCTACGGTATCTTCCTGAGCAGTTGCCATACATTCATCATAGAAAGCCTGAGCGGATTCAGCTTCGGCGATGGAACGATAGTACTGTTCGCCGCCGTGACCGTCAGAACATGTAGCCAACATAATCATAACAGCATCCGGATTTGCGGTAGCTTCGCCGGCGCTCATACCCTTTGAACACTGATAAGCGTTCTGGTCAAGTGGGTAACCGCCGTTTGTTGTGATAACGATATCTGCTGGAGCTGGTTTAACAACGCAATATTTAGCGAGGAAATCAGCGCCCTGGCGGTGTGCTGTGTTAAAGTTTCCTGCGAAAGCGGCCACGGTCTTCTTATCTTCATCGATAACAACGTTACAGATAAATGCCAGTTTAGCCATTTCAGCAGCAGCAACCATATCTTCATGGATAGGGTTCTTGTCCAGGATACCGGTACGTGCATATGGGCTGTCAATGAATTTCGAACAATGGTTACCCATAACGGTTACGGCATCACAGATACCCGGAAGAACACTCTTACGTCCGCCGGAGAAGCCAGCGAAGAAGTGAGCTTCGATGAAACCTTCTGCAACAAGAAGGGATGCGTTTAATGCGACTTTATCGATAATACAATCCGGACCGGATGGTAATTTGCCAACCTTGCCATTTCTTTCAGGGTCATGAGCGTCATGGACAACAATGTTGTCTTTAAATTCTTCATAGAGAGCATCGCCGAGTTTGCTCTTTAATTCTTCTACAGTTGTCTGACGATGGAAACCGGTAGCAACAAGAAGTGTGATTTTGATGTCCGGATTGCCCATTCTCAGTTCACGAATCATATGAGGAAGGATATCCTGGCTTGGTACAGGACGTGTATGGTCACTGATGATAATTGTACAGTCCGGTTTTCCTTTGGCAAGTTCAAAAAGACGAGGGCTGTCAATTGGATGTTCCATAGCTTCAGCAACGATATCATAACCGCTCTTGTCGCTGCGTAATTCATCAATATTGGAAGTTAATACGGGAGTATCGTCTGGAACTTCCAAATCAAGTGTTGTTTTTCCGTAAAGAAAATTTACTGTTTTCATAAATGTCCTCCTTATAAATCCTACATAATAGCATAATTAGAAACCGCAATCTTTCTGAGATTATTATATGATAATTTGTATAAATTGTCTACAAAAGTTATTTATTTAACGATTATTTTGTGGAATTATCCATAAATTAGTCCAACCAATACAAACATTTAGCCAAATTATTCTTATTGCATATAATATTATCAATTAAAAATAAAATGGGTGATGATAATGCCGAAATTTGGAATTGATGTGAGTTCTTTTAACGGTGATATTAATTTCACAATGATTAAAGACCAAATCGACTTTGCAATGATTCGTTGTGGTTATGGAAATGATGCGGCCAGCCAGGATGATTTAAAATATGAAAGAAACATAAGGGAATGTGAAGCGCTGGGAATTCCCTACGGCATTTATTTTTATTCGTATGCGTTGAATATGGAGGATGTGGAGAGTGAAATCCGGCATTGCCTGAGACAGGTACAAAAGGCCAAACCAACCTACGGCGTGTGGCTGGATATGGAGGACGGCGACGGATATAAGGAGCGAAATGGATTCCCCTCGAAGGAAATGCTTGTATCAATCAGTGAAAGATTTTTGACGGGGATTGAATCGGCGGGATATTATGCCGGACTTTATGCCAGCTTATCCTGGCTGAACGGTTATCTGAATGACCGGAGGCTGGAGCGGTTTGATAAATGGGTGGCCCAATGGGCTCCGGCGAATTCTTATACGGGAGCCTACGGCTTATGGCAGTTTACAAATAAAAAATATCTGGAGGGCTGGAGCGGGCCTTTTGACGGAAACTATGCCTATTATGATTATCCGGCACTGACGGCCGGAAATCCCTCGGAGCCCGGGGAGCAGCCGGAGCCGACGCCGGAAGGGGAAGCTATGACTATTGTGGGAAATGGCGTCAATTTCAGGGAGGACGCTTATGTGGGAGCGCCGGTCATCCTACAGCTTTCTTATAATGCGGAGGTGACATGGCTGTGGGACGACGGCTGGGGCTGGTCAAATTGCCGATACAACGGACAAAAAGGATTTATAGCCAATGAATATCTTTCGGGCTGGCAAAAGTTATCTTCATTTAAAAGGGCCAGGATATTAGGCTCCGGTATCAATATGAGAGCTTATCCGGGAATGGGCGGCGCTATTGTCGGACAATTGGGCTGGGGCGATGAAATTTCAGTGATTTCTATTGACCCGTCCGGATGGATGCGAATGAAATATGACGAATTATTTGCCTATGTAAAATATGATTCTGCGTATATAAAAATATTGTAAAATGTGGTATCATAAATAAAAAAGAATTTGGGAGGGGAAGCGTATGCCGGGATTTATTATTCATCTTACAGAGGCGGCTATGATTATGAACCATATGGAAACACAGCCGGACGCAGAGTGGAAACAGGAGTTTCTGCTTGGAAATCTCCTTCCGGATACACGTTTGGGGGAGGACAAAGAAATCTCCCATTTTTGGTCGCCGGACGGCAAGGAGAATATTGCCCGGGCGCCGAAGCTGTCCCTTTTCCTGGAAAAATATGGGCACAGGCTGGATGAACCGGTGATTTTGGGATATTATGCCCATTTGTATTTAGATGAACGCTATGTGGATGAATATTGGCCGAAAATTCTGACATTTGAGGACGCCGAAGGACGGCCGGAGCCAAGACGGGATTTGATTCATCGGGTGGAGCTTAAAGAAACCGGAGAATTTATTCCGTTTAAGGATTTTTTTTCATCGGAATATTACTATGGGGATTATACGCGGAGCAATCACTGGCTTGTGGATAAATATCATATACAGCCGCCAAAATATCGGTTTTTGGAAAATTTGAATATGGATGAGGTGGATGCGTCCCAGCTTCGCCGTGTGCTTACGGAGCTTGAATATATTTTTCATAAAGGACGGCCCGGGGATGAACGGAAAATGAAGGTTTTTAATCTGGAAGGATTGGATGCGTTTGTACAATATACGGCGGAGACATTTTATCAGCAGGTCATCTGTAATAATGTTTCAGAATAGAGGGATTTATGGATTCATACAGCCAGTTAAATGAAGTATTGGTACATTTATTTAATCATACAATGAAGATAGAAGAAGAATCTTTGATTCGGGATGAATTTAAGGATATTTCTATCAATGATATGCATATTATTGAGGCCGTCGGTGATGGCGAACCGAAGAATATGTCGTCGATTGCGCGCCTTGTCGGAGTGACGGTGGGAACACTGACGATTGCCATGAATAATCTGGTAAAAAAAGGCTACGTCATCCGGACACGGAGTGAAAAGGACCGCCGGGTCGTACTCATATCATTAGATGAAAAGGGCCGCCGGGCCTATAGACGGCATGAACAGTTTCATTTGGATATGGTTCAGGCGATGCGTCAGGGGCTGGACGAGGAACAGTGCCGGATTTTAATCCAGGCGATGCGGAATTTGAGAAACCATTTTAAGACAGTGTGATGGCCGGGAGGAAGAAATGAAGATAAAAAACGGATTATCCAGTTCTCTGGAAGATTATTTAAGGGAAATCTATGTGTTGACACAGAAAAACAGCGAAGTGCGCGTGACGGATATCGCACAGTTTCTCGGCATATCCAAGCCCAGTGTCAACCGGGCAATGAATACACTGAAAGAACAGGGCTATATTGAACATGAACACTATGGAACGATTAAGCTGACAAAGGCCGGACTTGAGGCCGGCAAAAATGTGTATGATACCTATAAGGTTGTTTATAAGTTTTTGACGGATGTGCTGGAGATTAGTCCGTCGGATGCGGAAGAGGAAGCCCATCTTCTGGAACACGATATCAGTAAGGGAACGCGGAAGAAACTGAAAAAGTTTATGAAGAAAAAGAAATAAAAAGCCGTGGAATAGGCTCGTCAGAGCTTATCCCACGGTTTTTTCATATGCCGGAGAAATGGGGCTTAAAGCCCGTCCCTCGGATTAATTTAATTCACTTACTACTTTTTTGATGGCGGCCAGAGCATCGTCGGGAAGTTTGTCATAACCGTCTTTTAATACGGAAAATTCCTCGATTTCATTGACACGGTCCATCATGCGGGCTTTTAACTGAGCCAGATATTCTGTATCGTTCATATCCGGAATAAAGCCTTCCCAGTCCATAATCTCGATATCGGAGAATGGGCCCCATGGTTTGAAGTCCGCCTTTTTCTCAACAATGGCTTCAAGAATACCGAGGGTATCCTTTGGCTGTACTTTCTTGCCCATGAAGTCTCCGGTATTGATGATATAGCAGTCAACATTCTTTTCTTCCACCAGTTTTTTGAATTTTTCGTAATCATTGGCCAGCGGATAAGTACGGAATGGATTCGCATATGGTACAACAACCAGTTTGTTCGGGTCTACGCCCGGGGCAAGACGTTCTGCGGAGGAACGTTTGGTGGCCAGGGTCGCACCCATAACGGAGGCCAGGGAAGCGCCTTTCAATTTAACAACCGGAGGAATGGTCGGGTCCTTCATAATCCAGAAGATGGCATTGACCGGGGAGTCGATGCGGTCTACACGGTTTGGAGACCAGAGCTTGGACTTGATAGCACGGCCGTTACCATTGCGGATATCTTCTGTTACAAGCTGAATCTTTCCTTCGGAATCTATCGTTGCAGAGTTATTCATGGATGTGAGGAGGTATTTGTTATCGTCACAGCCGGTCGGATAATCTGCGGTTTTATCAAAGTAGGTTGGCTCAATGGCGATGGATGCACAGGTGTCCGTGTTGATAATGAAGGCATCGTCGTGGAGAACCTTGATTTCGTATTTACCGCCATGTTTTGCATGGGTCAGCGTGGATTTGCCGGAACCGGACAGACCATAGACGGAGGCTACGAATTTGGAGCCGTCGCTTAAAGTGTATTCCTTCTGGCCGCCATGGCAGGAAGCGTAACCGTTACGGTTGGCAATTGCCCAAACCATGGTCAGAGTGCCTTTTTTATGCTCGCCAAAATATCTCATACCGAGAATACAGGCACAGTTGGTTTCTGTATTGAAATAACATAACGTCTTTTTCGCCGGGTCGCTCAGGCAGCTCAAATCTACGCCCGGGCGGTCGGAGCCGTTCCACTGAGGGTCGGAGAAAATGTAGATATCCGCTTCTTTGCCGTCGCCGACAGGCTTGGAGTTTTTGTACATTTTCACATATTCATCGGACATATACTGGAAGTTCAGCATCCAGGAGTAGAGAATATTTTCTTCACCTTCCGGGATGAGCAGATGGCATTTTACCATAAACTCGGAATCAAGGCCGGCGTAAACCTCTGCATGATACATGGTTTTCCAGCGGGATTCGTAGATGGCATCCATGGCTACTTTATCCAGTTCGTCACAGTTTACGCCCGGTTCTCCGGCAATACGGCGGGCCACAGCGTAACGTCCGGTGATGGCTCCATCGTTAAAAAGAAGAACTTTGGCGTCTTTTTCAAGGCCAAATTCTTCGCCGCGGTATACCGGCATATCTGTAACAATGGTTCCCGGAGAGTTTTTAGCCAGTTCGTAGGCTTCTTTTAAGGTATTTACTTTAACGACATTATTTCCGTAAAAGGCGGCTTCGATGATTGAACGGGTTTTGGAAAAACCAGGTTTTCCAGCGCCGATTTCGTTGATGTTGTAATAAGCTTTTGTTGACATTGACACATCCTCCTTTAATAGTCTAAGTTAAGTACAGTTAAGTACAACTATAAACAACAATTGCCCGAATGTCAAGAATTCCCTTGTTTAAGCCGCTTCACCCGCGGTCTCATCCGTAGTTTCAGGCGTATTATCGGCATCCGGCATATATTTTTTCAAAATCGGGAATGGCGCAGGGCCAAGGTCCAAGAGCTGCTTATGGAAGTCCTTAATATCAAAGGCTTCATCCAGATTATCCTCCATAGTATCGCGCATTTCCATGATTTCGTCCATGCCTATGCCATAGACCAGGTAGTTCGTCGGATTATAAAGAACGGCATCGTAAAGCTCCTGGATAGTCGCATCGTCGAAGTCCAGATATTGACGGATGAATTCACCGGTCTGAGCCTCGTCCCAGCCTTCGTAATGGATGCCGAGGTCCGCACGGCAGTAAAGATTGAGGGCCATTTCGGTATTAAAGGTGCTGTAAAAATCGGCGACATCCTCGTCGAAACCACAGTAATTATAGGAAAGAGATTCGACATAGGAAGCCCAGCCTTCCATATAACCGGAGGATTCATAGACGGTGCGGATTGGGTCCGGATTGGTATTGTAGTAATAAGTTATCTGGTACATATGTCCCGGATAGCCTTCATGGGCCAGGGTTGGCATCAATTCGTTGCCGACGCTGTCGCGGAGGTTTAAGTAAATCTGGTTGTTCGAAATGTCGTCAATCCGCGGAATAAAATACATGGCCGGACTTAAACGTTCAGACAGCGATTCATGGACATTTTTTAAAGTATAGCTGGCTTCTGGCGCTTCCGGCATCTGCTCGGCCGTGAAGGTGGATTTAAAATGTTCGATAATTTCCTGCGGGTCGGTCAGGGAATATTCCGCATTTTCCACAGCGTCAAAAATATCCGGGTTGGCATTCATAACAAAGGCCAGTGAGAAAATGGATGTAGTTAATTTGTTTTCTGTCAGTTCAATGAGTTCTTCCGGCGTTTTATCGGTGCCAACGGAAGATTTTAAAAGAAATTGATAATATGCCTCACCGTTTTCATAGGAAACGACGTTCCCTTTTTCCGGCGCAGTATCCATCTGGGCGGTCAGACCGTCGATGATGGATTGGTAGGCCGGAATGACGGAATTGATAACGGCCTCCTGGTTTTGTTCAATATAAGCATTTTTTTCATCCTCAGATAAATCCAATTCTTCCAGTTTTTCCGGAAAAACTTCGATAAGAAGATTGGTTTCCGGGGATTCTATGAAGGAGGCGCAGTCTTCGATGGAGGTTTCCAGGGCCGATTTGCACATGCCGTATCCGGCGTCTGCCTTTTGTTTTTCAAAGGCGAGGAGAGAATCCACGTAATCGCCCAGAGTGTTTAAAAGGGTAAGATAGTCTTCCACATCCTTTTTGTCATCAAAATGGTATTCGGCCATCGTCGTAGGAAGCTGGCTCTGAAAACCGAGCATTGGCGCCAGGTTTGATGTGTGATAAATATAATCGTAGGATTCCAGGTCGGCTTCGAGGTAGTATTTGACAACGTCGTAAGTCACGGCCCGGTCGCCGGTCAGGCCGGAAATTTCATTCAGACGGTCCAGGTAGGCCTGTGTCTGGGCTTTTTCTTCGGCAAAATCGGCTTCGCTCAGAGGGACTTCTCCCCAGGTGGCTTCCTCAAGCTCAATGCCATAGGCCGAAGGATTTTTCAGTGTATAATTTAAGGTCAGGGAATCACTGCTGGCGTAATCTGTAAAAATTTCCCGCGTCAATTCGTCAAAAACCTCTTCGGCCGACGGCCCCTCTTTGGTAGTGCTGGCGGTTGTATTTGCCTGTGAACCGCAGCCGGTAAGCAGAAGCGCTGCGGAGCATGTGGTAAGCAGTATCGCTTTAAATATTCGGTTTAACTTCATTTTTTTAAGTCCCCCTTTATGTTGATGTATTTAGTATAACAGAAAAAAGGCATGCTATGTGAAAAGATTTGCGGATTTGACCAAAAAGGTTGTTTTTTGGACATATTTAAAGCTAGAATTTAAAAATTCCTTGTCTTTAAATCGGGGATATATTATAATAAGAAATTAGCTTATGATGAATATATGATTCTAATGGGAGGAAGAAAGATGGCAAAGAAACCTTATTATATAACAACGGCGATTGCCTATACATCCGGGAAACCACATATCGGCAATACCTACGAGATTGTCCTGGCCGACAGTATTGCGCGGTTTAAACGGGCCCAGGGCTATGATGTGCGTTTTCAGACAGGAACGGATGAACATGGTCAGAAGGTAGAGATTAAGGCCGCTGAAGCGGGTATCACTCCGAAAGAGTATGTGGATGGAATTGCCGGTGAGATTAAACGGATTTGGGATTTGATGGATACGTCCTATGACCGTTTTATTCGTACAACGGATGCGGACCATGAAGCGCAGGTTCAGAAGATTTTCAAAAAACTCTATGACCAGGGGGATATTTATAAGGGATACTACGAAGGAAAATATTGTACACCGTGCGAATCTTTCTTTACGGAAAGCCAGCTTGTGGATGGAAAATGTCCGGACTGCGGACGGGAGGTTATTGATGCGAAGGAGGAAGCCTACTTCTTTAGAATGAGTAAATATGCGGACCGTCTGATTGAGCATATTAACACCCATCCGGAATTTATTCAGCCCGAATCCCGTAAGAATGAGATTATGAATAATTTCCTTTTGCCGGGCTTACAGGATTTATGCGTGTCCAGAACGTCGTTTACCTGGGGAATTCCGGTGACATTTGACCCGAAACACGTGATTTATGTGTGGATTGATGCGCTCAGCAACTATATTACCGGACTTGGCTTTGATATGGACGGGAACAGCAATCCGATGGTGGAAAAATACTGGCCGGCGGATTTGCATTTGATTGGCAAGGATATTATCCGTTTCCATACGATTTATTGGCCGATTATGCTTATGGCGCTGGATATTCCGCTGCCGAAACAGGTATTCGGACATCCGTGGCTGCTTGTGGGTGAAGGAAAGATGAGCAAATCAAAGGGCAACGTTATTTATGCCGACGATTTGGTAGATTATTTTGGCGTCGATGCCGTGCGTTATTTCGTTCTCCATGAAATGCCGTTTGATAATGACGGTTCCATCACCTGGGAGTTGATGGTTGAACGTATGAATTCGGATTTGGCCAATATCCTCGGAAATCTGGTAAATCGCACGATTTCCATGACAAATAAATATTTCGGTGGGGTGGTGACAAATCCTGGCGTCAATGAACCTGTGGATGAGGATTTGAAACGGGTAGCATTGGAAACTCCGGGAAAGGCCGCAGCGAAGATGGATAAGCTGCGCGTGGCCGATGCCATTACGGAAATCTTTACGCTGTTCCGCCGCTGTAATAAATATATCGATGAGACGGAGCCGTGGAATCTGGCCAAGGATGAAACGAAGAAGGAACGTCTGGCAACCGTGCTTTACAATTTGTTTGAAGGTATCCGCATTGGCGCAGTTTGCCTGGAAGCCTTCCTGCCAACGACATCCAAAAAGATTCTCGACCAGATTGGTACCGGGCAGAGAGATTTCCTTGAATTAGATACTTTTGGACGGATGGAGCAGGGAATTAAGGTGATTGAAAAACCGGAGATTCTTTTTGCACGTATCGACATGAAGGAATTCATGGCAAAATTAGAGGCAGATAAAGCGGCGAAAGAGGCGGAAGAAGCAAAGGCTGCGGCGATGGAAGCAGGAATTGATATTGAAGCCAAACCGGAAATCACGTATGACGACTTTGCGAAACTTCAGTTCCAGGTCGGTGAAATTATTGCCTGTGAGGCTGTGAAAAAATCCAAAAAGCTGCTTTGCTCTCAGGTAAAGATTGGCAGCCAGGTACGCCAGATAGTATCCGGTATTAAGGCGCATTATACGCCGGAAGAGATGGTTGGCAAGAAGGTTATGGTTGTGACCAACCTGAAACCTGCGAAGCTGGCCGGAATTATGTCAGAGGGTATGCTGCTCTGCGCGGAGGATGCGGACGGCAATTTATCTCTGATGGTGCCTGAAAAGGAAATGCCGTCAGGCGCGGAAATTTGTTAAATTAAAAAGGAAGAGGGTAGCCCCGAAGAGTCTTGAAAACGGCTGTGGGACTGCCCTTTTTTATCCTGTGTGTTAAATTTTTCTTCCCAAAGCGGTTGTTTTTATCGGGTGTCCTGCGTGATATAACAATGGGATGAAAAAAATCTGTGCAAAACTGCAGAGAAAAGAAAATGTGAACAGAAATATAAAAAATTAAGAAGTTTTGTGTCAGCGGAGCCGAAGCCGCTGTAGAAGATAAGTTAATTTTAAGATATAAAAACGACTTTATCAATCATTATTCGTCGACGATGTTCGAAAAAATAGTGCAGTCCCAAAAGTTGTTTGCCAGACGGATTTTGGGACCGCACCAGAAAGAGGGGCTAAAACTTAAAAACAATACCTATGACGGCCGAGGCAACGACCATGAGAATCGGATGGAAATCTTTTTTCTTCATAACCAGATAGATAACCAAAGCGAGAATAATGGCTTTATAATTTAGCAGGTCCGCGATGTTTTTCGTAATTTCGTACTGGTCCAGATGGAGCAGGGCGATTTTGGCAACGCCGAGACCGGCGGCGATAATCAATCCGGTGGAGGCCGGACGCAGACCATAGAAAACATCCTGTACCAGCTTGGATTCTTTAAACTTATTCAGAATCTTTGATATAAGGATGATAATGACAACCGAAGGAAATACGAGGGCCAGAGGTCCGATAAGGGCGCCCGGAAGGCCAAAGGAGGTAAATCCCACATAGGTTGCCATATTGACGCCCATAGGTCCTGGCGTGGATTCGGAAATGGCAATCATATTGGCGACATCCTGGGCGTTAAACCATCCGGTGGCCGTTCCCATGGCATAGAGGAAAGGCAGTGTGGCCAGTCCGCCGCCGACGGCAAAAAGTCCGGTTTTGAAAAATTCGAAAGCTAAACGTAATAATCCGGTCATTTCTTTTCACCTCCCGAAATACCCGTGCGTTTAAAGAGAACGCCGGCGATACCGGCAAGGATAACAATCAGCGCCGGAGACAGTGGGGAAAACAGGGATAACAGTAAAACAACGATGCAGATAGCGAGACAGACTTTATCAATCACGGATTTTTTAGCCAGCTTGGAAACTGCATTGAAAATCAAAACACAGACACAGGCCCGGATGCCGTTAAAGGCATATTTAACGATGGCAAGGTCGGCAAAGTTCTTTAAAAAGGCCGCAATCAATGTGATAATAATTAAAGATGGCGTGATAATACCGAGGGTTGCCGCAATGCCCCCAATGATTCCTTTGGTTTTGTAGCCGACAAAGGTGGCCGTATTTACGGCGATGATGCCCGGCGTACATTGGCCGATGGCAAAATAGTCCATGATTTCATCTTCGGTGGCCCAGTGATACTTCTCAACGACTTCTTTTTGAAGCATTGGGAGCATGGCGTAACCGCCGCCAAACGTGAAGGCGCCGATTCGAAAAAAGGCAGCGAAGAGATTTACTAATTCCTTCATAGATGTGATTCCTCCTCAATGATATAATATTTCCGTGATATCTTTGGGAAATGCTTGATTTTCCCCGAAACTATTGGTATCATATCATAAATAAACATATATGAAAAGTATTAAAAAAGTATATAATCCATATTAAAAAAGTATAGGTGATGCTATGGATTTGAAGCAATTAAGTTATTTTATAGCCATTGTGGATGAAGGAAGTATTTCGGCTGCGGCGAGAAAGCTGCATATCTCTCAGCCGCCGTTAAGTAATCAGATGAAGTCGCTGGAGTCTGAGCTGGGAGTCATCCTTTTTGAACGGGGGCTTCGCAGCATTACATTGACCGATGCGGGAAAATTGATGTATGAACGGGCGCGAACCATATTGGATATGGCCTCGGTGACCAAAATGGAGATTGACAGCCTGGGGAACGGACTGAGGGGAACGCTCCGTATGGGGATGGTATCTTCGTCGGTAACGGGCCATGTGACCCGGAAATTGATGGCCTTTCGTGAGTGGTATCCGGAAGTGAATTTTCAAATTTATGAGGGGGATACGTATCAGCTTTTAGACGGGCTGAAAACAAATCAGATTGACCTGGCCCTGGTGCGCGCGCCATTTCCGGAAAGCGGCTTTGTATGTCACAAATATCGGGAAGAGTATTTTGCGGCGGTCGGTTTGCCGGGAAGCCTGCCGGAGAATGTCGGACTTGCATGGATAGCAAAGTCCCCGCTCATTTTATACCGGCGGTGGGAAGCGACAGTCCGGCAGACGTTTGAAGATAAGGGGTTGACGCTGCGCCTGGCCTGCATGGTGGATAATGCCTGGACAAGTATCCAATTGGCCCGGGCCGGTATGGGAATTGCCATTTTGCCCGAGTCCTTTGCGGCGGATGTTCCGGGAGTTCAGGTTTTGAAATTAAACGAGGAATCCATGAAAACCCAACTGATGCTTGTGAAGCGGGATGACCGGTATATATCAAATATTACGAAAATATTTTTTGAAAAATTTGAGGTATAAGCAGGAGGTAGGATATGATTTTTGATACACATGCACATTATGACGACAGAAAGTTTGACAAAGACAGGGACGTATTATTGAAACAGCTCAAGGCTTCCGGTATTGGCCGGGTTGTGGATATCGGAGCGGATATAGAATCTACCCGGAGGGCCGTGGCTCTGGCAAAACAGTATGATTTTATATATGCGGCGGCCGGGGTCCATCCGAGCGATGTGGACGACCTGGATGAGCGGAGCTTTCAGTGGCTTACCTGTCTGGTGGAGGAATCTGTTGAAGAAAAGGGGAAAATCGTTGCGGTTGGCGAGATTGGATTGGATTATTATTGGGAAAAGGAGCCTGAGCAGCGTAAAAAGCAAAAATATTGGTTTGAACAGCAGATGGAACTGGCCCGAAAGACCGGTCTTCCGGTGGTTATTCATTCCAGAGAGGCCGCGAAGGATACCTGGGATATGATGAATGGGTTGAAGTGTGAAGATATTGGCGGTGTGGTACACTGCTATTCGTATTCGGTAGAGATGGCGAGGAATTATCTGAATAAGGGATTCTATCTGGGTATCGGCGGGGTCGTTACTTACAAAAATGCCAGAGTTTTAAAAGAGGTGGTTCAGTATGCGCCGATGGACCGGATTGTCCTTGAGACGGACTGCCCTTATCTGACGCCGGAGCCAAATCGGGGAAAACGGAATAGTTCTCTGAATTTGCCGTATGTTGTCGAGGCCATTTCCGTGTTAAAGGGGATTCCGGCCGATGAAGTGGAAGCTGTGACATGGGAAAATGGAAAGGCCATGTATCGTATGTCAGAGTAGGCCGTTTGGATTCATCGTTTCTTAGGAATTAAACAATTAAATGTTAAAGTGTTCCGAACCCTTTTTCGGTACAATCAGTAGCGAAAGGGAGGTTGGACATGATGAATAGAAAGACGATAGTTTATTCCAATAAAAGGCGCAAAAAACGACGCAAAACCTTATTGGGAACATATATTTTGATGGTGGCGGCCGTTTTGATGTTTGCGGTCGGCTTAAAACTGGTTATCGTTCATTGGTCGTCCCCGGCTCCGGGGCTTACCGTATCATCCGGCATATGGGAAGGAGACTGGCGGCTGATGTTGGTGAATCGATGGAATCCTGTTCCGGAGGATTATACGGTGGAATTGACGGAGCTGTGGAATGGGGAGTCGGTGGATAGCCGTATTTATCCGGATTTGCAGGAAATGTTTGACAGTGCGCGGGCGGCCGGATTTAATCCTTATGTAAACGCCGGGTACAGGACAAATCAGGTACAGCAATCATTGATGGACCAGGAAATTCAGGATAATATGGCCGAGGGCTATTCTGAAAAAGAAGCGCGAAGGCTTGCCGAACAGTGGGTGGCTGTTCCGGGGACGAGTGAGCATGAAATCGGCCTGGCGGTGGATATAAGCATGGAAGATACCGTCAGCCAGAGCCGGTCGGAGGTTTGGCAATGGCTCATGGAGAATAGCTATAAATATGGCTTTATTCTTCGATATCCTGAGGATAAAACAGATATTACGGGAATCGGCTATGAACCGTGGCATTACAGATATGTCGGAAAAGAGGCCGCGGAAGAAATTTATCGGAAAGGTATCTGCCTGGAAGAGTATTTAGATAATTAAACGATGTGAAAAAGGCGCCATTATCTGGATAAAATTTTGGATGGTGATGAACTTGGATTTATGGATAACAATTATTGTAACTTTTTTTGCCGGAATGGGTGCGGGATTAGGCACAGGCTTTGCCGGAATGAGCGCGGCGGCCGTTATCAGTCCCATGTTGATTACTTTTCTTAAAATTGACCCATATTTGGCCGTAGGCATTGCTCTCTCATCAGACGTACTCGCGAGCGCCGTTTCAGCGTATACGTATGGCAAAAACAAAAACCTCGATATTAAAAACGGCTTGATTATGATGGTGAGCGTGCTGGTATTCACTGTGGTGGGAAGTTATGTTTCCAGTTTGGTTCCGGCGGCGACGATGGGAAATTTCTCTGTGTTTATGACCATGCTGCTCGGTATAAAATTTATTGTGAAACCGGTGATGACAACAAAGGAATCCATGATGGATGTCCCGGCGAAGAAAAGAGCGGTTCAATCCGTTGTCTGCGGCATTATGATTGGATTTATCTGTGGATTTGTCGGAGCTGGCGGCGGCATGATGATGCTCTTGATACTGACATCCGTTCTCGGGTATGAATTAAAGACGGCCGTGGGGACCAGCGTTTTCATTATGACTTTTACAGCCCTTACGGGGGCTGTTTCCCACTTTGCGATAGGCGGTGCGCCGGACCCGTTTGTCTGGGCGGCCTGCGTGGTATTTACCCTCTTGTGGGCGAGGATTGCCGCCGTGTTTGCAAATAAAGCGGAACCAAAAACCTTAAACCGGGTGACCGGTGTGATTCTTGTCATACTGGGCGTGGCGGTGCTTTTATTTTCACTGTTCGCATAAAATAGATTTACTTTTTAAAGTGAATCCGGATATTGACCACTTCGCTTTTTGTGCCGACACGCATATTCGGTCCGAAAAGACCGACGCCGGAAGTGACGATACTTTGCATGTTTTCTTTTTTTAAATATCCGGCCGAATTTTCCCAGATACATTTACAGAGAAGATTGGCGGGGAAGGTCTGTCCGTCGTGGGTATGGCCGCATAAGTGCAGGTCGATGCCGGCATCGGCAATTTCCTGGAGAAATTTCGGTTCATGTTCCATGACAATAACCGGTTTGGCGTTATCCAGACCGTTCATGATTTCCTCCGGCGTTTTGCGGATATCCACGCCGCGGCCCGGACGCTCCTCATCGGCCCGGCCGACGAGATAGAAAGAATCGTCAATCAGCAGGGTCTTTTCCGTAATCAACCGGATATTTGCGCGTTTGAGAAAATCATCCATTCTGGGGTCGCTTGTTTTCTTATGCTTGGAGGGAAAAGTGAAGCCAGCAAGAATTTTTTCATCGGTGTCGTGATTTCCGTAAACGGCATAAGTTCCATATTTACTGTGAATTTTGGAGAGCAGCCGTATTAATTCTTCCGGATTTCCCATAGCGTCATAGTCATTGTCAAATATATCTCCGGCAATCAAAACAATATCCGGGTTCCCGGAATTGATTTTATCGACCATTTGACGCATCATCCGCGGGCCGACAGTGTATCCGAGATGTAAATCGGCGATAAGGGCAATGTTTAATTCATCCAGTTTTCCGCCATCTTTATCAATCGTTATTTCGTAGTCTGTACTTCGTATATGAACGGCGCTTATGACGCCCCACACACAAAAAAATGTAATAGAGGCAATGCAGATAAAGCCTGTAATCACAAAAGCTTTTCCGGAACCGGAAGGCCCGGCCGGAAGAAGATGGGTAATGTGCAAAAACAGCCGGATAAGCTCTGCGGTACCAAGAACGATAATGATGTATAAAAGAATACCAAGCCAATAGTTGCCAATACACGCAAAGGCTCTCTGGATAGCCGAATGGGGAAGGATAAAAGCCAGGGCGATGGAGAGGGCTAAAAAAGTGTACAGGATTACAAAAAATAAGCGAAAACCATATCTGTTTGTCTGTTCCGAGCAGGCGGAAAACCATTGAAGTGTACGCCAGCATATGTAAATATTTCCAATAATATAAAATGGCGATAAAAATAATGCAATCATGATAAGCTCCCTTTGTTTTGTCGTATTCACAGTATATCACAACATTTATTTGAAGTTCAAGGCGGGGCGCCTATTGGTTGACATTTAGTACAGGGGACGATAAACTGTTAGAAGATATGGGAAGTATGAAGAGGAGTTATACATGGAAAAATTATCAAATCCACAGAGGACGATAGAAACAATAAAAAAATATCAGTTTAATTTTCAAAAGAAGTTCGGGCAGAATTTTTTAATAGACGCTCACGTGATTTCTAAAATTATAAATGGCGCCCAGGTGACAAAGGATGATTTTGTATTGGAGATTGGACCGGGAATCGGGACGATGACCCAGTATCTGGCGGAGGCGGCCCGGGAAGTGGCGGCCGTTGAGATTGACAGAAAGCTGATACCGATTTTGAACGAAACGTTATCGGCGTATGATAATGTGACGATTATCAATGAAGATATATTGAAGGTCGATATTCGGGCGCTGGCCCTGGAAAAAAACGGAGGGAAGCCGATAAAAGTTGTGGCCAACCTGCCGTATTATATTACTACGCCGATTATTATGGGCCTTTTTGAGAGCCATGTGCCGATTGACAATATTACAGTGATGGTTCAGAAGGAAGTGGCTGAACGGATGAAGGTCGGACCGGGGAGCAAAGATTACGGCGCCCTTTCGCTGGCTGTTCAGTATTATGCCAGCCCTTATCTGGTAGCGAATGTTCCGGCCAATTGTTTCATACCGAGGCCAAATGTGGACTCGGCGGTCATCCGGCTGACAAGACATGAGACACCGGCGGTGTCCGTAGATAATGAACCCCTGCTCTTTAACATTATCCGGGCTTCTTTTAATCAGAGAAGAAAGACCCTGCAGAATGGATTGAAAAACTCGAATTTAATTCCGGCTTCCAAAGAGGCTATTGCAGATGCCATTCGGGAGACCGGTTTGCCGGAATCGGTTCGGGGAGAGGCGCTGACACTGGAACAGTTCGCAGAACTGTCCAATGTGTTGAATAAAAAAATAAACGAATGATATTAGAAATATTCCTCCCAATCCTTGCATAGGATAGTCAAAAAGGAGGATTTTTCTATGTCGGATTATAGTCGTTTTGTTTCCTATATTTATCTTTATGAAAATGGCTTAAAGACCATGAATACCGGGTTTGTTAAAGTGGAGAGCCGAAATGGACAGTGCCGGATTGGATTGTCATTGAAAAATGTCTATACCGGTCCGGAACGCTGCCAGGTATATATGTTTATTCGTTTTGGGCAGGATTTACGCGGTGTTTACATTGGGGATGTACAGATAAAAAATCATGGCAGCGACTGGAATTTCAGAACGGATACGATGAATATTGCCGGCTCGGGTTATCGGCTGGAGCAAATGTCCGGCATGATTATCCGGGGTGAAGGGGAAAAATTCTATGGTACACGATGGGACCATGGGGATTTGGATATTCATCGGTTTGTAACCCAGTGGAGCGATGATAAACCGATGATTGGGGAAACGCCGTCCGAACTGACCGTTCCCGAGACGAAGGAAGAGAAACCGGCCGCAGCCTTAGAGACAAAAGCGGAAACGGCGGCTGAAACGGCTGTGAAAGCGGAAGCGGCGGAAGCCATCGAAATGGACATGGGAGCCGAAACGTCCGGGACGTCCGGGGTTGTTATAGAAGCTGAAACAGAGGAAATACCTGAGAGGCTTGAAGCGGCGGCGCAGGACGGGGAAAAGACAGTGAAAGAAAAGGGACGGCTTGTGACGATGGAGACAGACAGCCGAAGGAAAAATTTTGGAAAAATTCTTGACCAGTGTCCTGGCATGTACCCTTTTGAAGATGATTCGGTGGAAGCCTGTGTCCGGCTGGAACCCCAGGATATCGGGCGGATGCCGATAGACTGCTGGTCTTACGGGAGCAATAGTTTCCTGCTGCACGGTTATTACAGCTATCGCCATTTGATTTTGGCGCGGGTGAAACCGGCCGAAGGAAATCGGGGAGTTTACATTTTGGGGGTACCGGGGACACAACATTCCAGAGAAGCTTTTATGGCGAATATGTTCGGATTTCGGGACTTTAAACCGATTCGGGAAGGAAATGAGGGAACGAGCGACTTTGGGTATTGGTATACGTTTCTTGACTGAAAGAAAATATGAACTTTTGTTACGAGTGATGTCATGATATACTAAAGAAAAAGTGAGTGGAGGAGGATTTTTTATGCAGTATAAAGTATTCGGAAAGCCATTTCCGGCAGTATCGATTCGAATGAACCGGGGAGAGAGTATTTACACCCAGTCCGGCGGCATGAGCTGGATGACGGACGGCTTTTCTATGGAAACGAACACCCATGGCGGATTAATGAGAGGACTTGGACGGATGTTCTCGGGCGATTCGTTATTTATGGCGACGTATACGGCGATGCAGGATGGACAGGAGATTACCATGGCATCTTCTATGCCCGGTGAAATTCATACGCTGGAAATTTCTCCCGGAAATACATACATTGCACAGAAAGGCGCCTTTCTGTGCGCACAGCACAGTGTGGAATTGGATGCGGTTTTTACAAAGAAATTGTCCAGCGGCATGTTTGGCGGCGAGGGATTTATTCTTCAGCGGCTTTCGGGAAATGGCGTAGCCTTTCTTGAACTGGATGGCACCGTGTGCGAATATGATTTGGCGCCGGGGCAGCGAATGAAGATTGATTCGGGAAATGTGGCCTATTTTGAAGAAAGAGTCAGATATTCGGTTGAGATGGTGAAAGGATTTTCAAATATCTTCTTTGGCGGCGAGGGCCTTTTCCTGACGGTTCTCGAAGGCCCCGGAAAGGTATGGCTCCAGACAATGACCGCTTCTGAATTGGCCAATAAAATTATTCCATATATACCGACATCGGGAAAATAAAATAAAAAAGGGAAACCATTCGAAATAAAAATCGAAGGGTTTCCTTTTTTTAAAATTTATAAGGCGAAGTGGAAATAATCAGCATTTTTGCATCTTCATCAAAGCCGTTTGTCCATCGGTGGCCGATGTAGTTTGGATAATACAGGGTATCATATTTGTCCAATATATAAGCCCGGTGATTTTCAAGTTCAAAACGGATGCGGCCTTCCAGCATGAAAACGAGTTCTTCACCGCCATGATGGGCGAAGGTACCGGAATCAGAGCCGGCCGGAATATCGATAATCGCCCCCCACATTTCATTGCGGCCCTGGGTGATTAAGGATTCGATAAGGGCCTTGCCGTTACTGATATTACGGATAAATGTCTGCTGTTCATTATGACGAACAAGATGGACATTGGTTATTTCGTCATCCATAAAAAGTGAAAAGACAGGCAAATCCAGAGCGTTGCAGAGGGCCTGCAATGTGAGTAGATTTGGAGAAGTTTTTCCTGTTTCAATCTGGCTGATGGTGCTTGCGGCGATGTCAGAGCGGGCGGATAAATCGCGGATTGACAGATTTTTTTCCAGCCGTCGGCTTCGCAATATATTTCCAATTTTATTTAAATCGATATCAGACATGGAGCGCCTCCTTTTCTGATTTGCTATTATATAGAAAAAACAGATATTCGTCAAATACAAATTTCAACTTTATTCAACATGGGGTGATTGACAAAACGAACAGGATTCGTTATAATGAACGAAGTTTGTTAGAGGAGATGGTAAATTTCTATGAAAACATTGTTGAAAAATGCGTTGGTTGTTACCATGAACGCAAGGGAAGAAGTATATTCCGATGGCAGCGTTCTTGTGGAAGATGACAAGATTAGCAAAATCGGACATTTTGACTTAAATGAAGACGTGGATGAGGTAATTGACTGTAAAGGCAAGATGATTATGCCAGGTCTTGTAAATACCCATGTACATACATCACAGCAGCTTGGACGCGGTTTGGGGGATGACGTTAATCTGCTGACATGGCTGCATGACCGTATCTGGCCGTATGAGAGCAATATGACGGAAGAAGATTCCTATGTATCCACGCTGGCCTGCTGTCTGGAGCAGATTAAATGCGGCTGTACCTCCTTTGCGGAGCCGGGCGGACAACATGTGTCCGGTATGGTTCGCGGCGTTGCTGAGGCCGGCGTCCGTGCGAAACTGGCGAAATCCGTGATGGACTGTGGCGAAGGACTTCCGGAGGTTTGGCAGAGAACAACGGAAGAGGAGCTGGATAAGCAGGAAGAAGATTTAAAGAAATTCCATAATACCCATGATGGCCGTGTTCAGGTATGGTTTGGTTTGAGAACCATTTTTAACTGTACCGATGAATTGATTGTACGTTCTAAGGAACTGGCAGATAAATATAATGTCGGCGTCCATATGCATGTGGCCGAAGTAAAGGACGAAGTAGAATATATGCAGGCCACCAGGGGCGAATGGACCGTTACCCATCTGAATAAGCTGGGTGTTCTGGATAAAAATTTCCTTGCCGTACATACGGTATGGCTGACCA
>CABUAW010000024.1 GCA_902489645.1 uncultured Lachnospiraceae bacterium
TACCCGCTGCTTTTGGCCGCCGGAAAGGGACATGGGGTGCCTGTCTTTGAAGCTGATTAAATCCAACTCAGCAAGGATTTCCTCGGCTCGCTCTTGATTTTCCTCCTCCATACTAATCAGGACTTCATCCAACACGGTTTCAGTGAAAAGTTGGTGATTGACTTCCTGCATCACCATATAGCAGGAATTTAATCTGTCTTTAGGCCGGTAAGTTCTGCCGTTCCAGAGTACCTCACCACAACGCTTTTCAAGGCCACAGAAACACCGGGAGAAGGTGGACTTTCCGGCTCCATTATTCCCGATAATACCGACAATACGATTTACGGGAATGTTACTTTCGCGGATGTTCAGCGTTTCCGGTTCGTTTTTGTAGGCAAAACGGAAGTTGCGAAGTTCCATTTGCTGACCAGCCCTGGGCAATGCTTTAGGTGGCAGCAAATCTTCAAGAATAAAGGTACGCAGCCCCAATTCCGCTCTCTGTTGCTCCGTCAGGCTTTCAAACTCCGCTGCGGAGTAATCTTTTTCCACCTTTCTGTCAGTAATATAAATAAAACGGTCCGCAAGACCGCGCAGATAGTAGAGTCGATGCTCTGATACAATAATCGTTTTCCCCTGCGACTTCCAAAACGCAAGTATTGCTCTCAGATTGAGGATAGATGAAGCATCAAGGTTGGATGACGGTTCATCCATAACCAACACATCTGGCTCCATAATTGATACTCCGGCACAGGCAATTTTTTGCTTTTCTCCGCCGGAGAGATGAAAGATATTGCGTCCCATCAATTTTTCCAGGCGAAAATCCCTGATGGTCTTATCTAACCGTTCCCGAATACTTTGCTCTGGCTGACCGAGATTTTCACACCCAAATGTGATTTCGCTGGTTGTGTCCACATTGAAAAATTGTGAGCGGGGATTTTGAAATACGCTGCCAACCGTTTTCGCGATATCATAAAGGGGCTGCTCCGAAACCTTCGCCCCATTTACCCACACTTCTCCATTCATTTTTCCTTCATAGTAGTGGGGAATCAGACCGTTAATCAGTCTGGTAATCGTCGTTTTTCCGCAGCCGCTTTCACCGCAAAGTACGACGCATTGACCGTCCTCAATGTTCAGATTTATATCCTGGACTCCACCATCATTCTCGTTTTCCTCCCCATAAGAGAAAGTCACATGGTCAATCCGTATCATAGGCTCACTCCCTTCCATCAAAAAGCAATCTGCTGCTGAAACAGAAACAAAGCAAAGCAGATGGCACAGAACAGAATCGCAATCAAATCTTGAACATGGAAACCAATCCGGCACACATTTGTACGTCTGACGGGGGCTCCAAGTCCCCGTGTCAACGCAGCAGCAGAAAGTTCATCACCAATCTTCACAACGGACACCATCAAAGGAACAAGTCGATATTCTATCATCAGAAAAGGATTTTTCCCGCCGAAGCGTATGCCCCGCATTTTCATTGCATCCCGAATGGCCTGGTATTCTTCACTGATTGTTGGAAAAAAACGAAAAATTACAGACATTGGAATAACGATTTTTTCCGTGATGTGCATACGTTCCATTGCGCCGATAAACTCACTGACCGAAGTGGATGAAATCAGATAGGCGCCTGTCATAATGCCGGGCGCAAACCTTGTCATAATGGATGTAACTGCCAACACAAGGAACGAGAGTAATCCACTTAAACTCGTAAGTGCAATCCGCTCCAGCACAAAGCAAACCACATATAACATCAAATATTTTCCCGCTGTTTTGAAACGGCGTTCCGACAAAATCAACGCAAATGGAACAAGGCTTAAACACGGCTTGACGATGTTCATAATTCCTTCGTTACTTGTACTGAACATCAGTGTTGTGATTGTTAGCAGCAGAATGAGCTTTGTCCGGGGGTCAAGCAGGATTCCTTTTCTTTTTTCGGCTGCCGCTGAAAATGATATTCCGTTCATTACACAATGCCCGCTTTAGCAAAATGCTTTTTCAGAAGCGCCTTGCCTAAAAGCCCGCCCAGAATCGCAAAGATAAATATCCCGGCAATTACCAGAACAATGCTCCACATAGGCATAACATCCATTACCTTGTCCGCATATTCTTCACCAAAGCTGGCCGCAAAACTGGCCCAGGAATCCTCTACCATGAAATACATGGGGATATATGTACCGACCATCCAAAGGCTGAACACCGCATACCCAATCAGGCTCTTTTTAGCACTTTTATAGCCACCGGATTTCAAAATCAAATCTCCCAGCAGCCCAAAAATCACGCCCATCGGTACACCCCAAAATCCCATGCCGGTCAGTCCCATCAACAGGCCGTTTAAAATCCCCATAATTGTAACCATGCCGAATTTCTTGACTCTTGTCAGAAACAACATGAAGGGAATGCCGGTAATCAAGGACCACAAGGCTCCAAGAATCGGCAAAAAAATGGGTACAAAACCGATGGGAATAGCGACGCAGCATCCAAGTACAAAGTAGAGAACGGTAAACAGACCTAGGTTAATCAGGTCCTTTGCTTGTAACTTGTTACTCATAACGAATACCTCCATTCATTTGCTGATTAGCTTTTTCTAACCTCTTTATAAGATACCATAGTCAGCAGCAGCTCTCTACAACCAATCATCTTTTTGGCTCCAAACAGCAACGAGTTTTTTTGTTGACTGACTTCGTTTGCAATTCTATAATATAATTAAAATCCAAAACTATGAAACGGGCAATCGAATGACAGGAGCAAAAATGAAGATTGATGATATTATTAGAAAATGTATTGAAATACCTGGGATTTCACTAAAGCGCGGCGATTATAGCGCGGAACTGCTCTTGAACGGGAAAGAAGGAAAAGGCTCCATGACCTTTTTCCCACTCTTTCCCGGAATTACTGTCGCTTACATCTTTGTAAACTCTCCCACCTGGACAGCTCCGAATTTTTACGGAAATGGCTCCGTAGAAAAAGGCCCTTTACTCTTAAACTATTGTGTAACCGGTCGCTGCGAAATGATTTTGAACAATGAAAACTTTGTCTATGTAAAGGATGGTGAAATATCTCTAACAGAGCGTTTCGCTCAAAAACAATATGTTTATCCCCGCCGTATCTATGAAGGAATAGAATTTTTTGTTGATATTGATACCCTGACTGAACAAAGCACATGGGTGCAAAAGGAATTTGACATTGACTTTCATAAAATTGTTGACCGCTTTTGTCCTGGAGGGTCCACATATATTTCATCTGTTTTCCCCGAGGGCGAAGAAATATTAACAAAACTTTGGGGGTTATTTGATGTTCCCGTCCCATATTCGATTTCACAAATGAAAATATACACATTAGCACTGTTTTCTCTATTGCAGAACATCAACGACATACCGCCATCACAAGCCTGCACTTTTTTCACAGAAACACAAGTAGACATTGCAAAGCGGGTAGAAAAAATTATTACTTCTGATTTGCGCCAACATCATCCGGCCTGGGAACTTGCTGCACAATTTTCTGTCAGCGAAACCAGCTTAAAAAATTACTTCCGCGGTGTTTTCGGGCAAAATATATCTATTTATCTACGGGAAATCCGAATGAAAAAAGCCGCAGAGTTGCTGACTTCTACAAGATTGTCCGTAGCAGAAGTCGCAGAGCAGGTCGGCTATATGAATCAAAGCAAATTTGCATCGGTTTTCAAAAAACAATTCGGACTACCGCCATTGGAATACCGACGGTCAAAAAAACTGGAAAACGTATAAGATAAAGCCGGGATTGATTGCTTGAAAAATCATTTCCTCCGTCCGCACAAACTCGACACGGTTGTTCCCGGAAAGGTTTCCGTGTTTTGAAGTTGACCATGTGGCCTAAGTATTCACGCTTTTTCAAAATCTGAACAATAGCGAAAGAGCCCCAGCCGTAAATAACAGTACCGGTCAGGTGCTGGCCGACTTTGATGTAGTCACGTCCCAACAGCGGGGTGATTTTTGTTTTTATCATAGCGTTGTCCTTCTTGCATGAAAAATGCTCTAAATGGTTCTTCACTAACCACGAGAAAACTTCGTGATTAAGAAGTCATTTAGAGCATATATCGCCCCAGAACAGTCATTGCCTGCTCTGCTGTCCATTCCAGGATTTTTCATTAAATTCTTAATAGCCCCTAATAATGTCAGGATGTTTTGTTCAGCCGCCGTTTCTTTAATTGATACAGCCCGGCTCATTTCATTCTGCATTTTATTTAAGTAACTGCCAAAGTGCCTTTCGATTACTGCCTGAAACGCTTAATATATCTTGCTTCCAAAACGTCTGGTAATAAGTCCGCCGTACTATCAGATATTGCTCTGAATCATCGTATATCTCAATTACTTACATTATTTTTCATAAACTGTCTTTTTAACGCTCATAAGCTGCGATAATTTCTTCGCTGTCTGCTTCTTTATAATCAAGTGTTTCCAAATTGCCAATCAAATCAAATGTCATACCTGCATTAATCTGCAACTCATCTTCAATTTTAGATGCTGATGGTTCCTTCTTCAAAAAAAACGGTTAGTCCGTAGGGTTCTTTTTCAGATTGTATCTCAATCTTGTCATATGAATATCCTTCGGGATAATCTTGATGACTTACGATATTAACAACGTTAGAGGTATCTCCAACATATTCTGTTTTATACTGTGATAAATCAGGAATTTCATATAAATCCTGCTTCTTTTTACCACATGCTGATAAAGATAATACTAATGCTGTGACCAACACTGATATAATTATTTTTCTTCTCATAAATAAATCTCCCAAACGAACTGGACTTATTCCAATTCTATTTAAATTTTTCTTAATCCCATTTTATACCTTTTTCCACTCTAATTCTATAATAAACTATACTATAATAAAAAACTCTTAAAAAAATACTTCGTCAGGTAATTCTATCTCTAAATCAAACTGCTTTTGCCAAATTATTCGATATATCGCTAAAAGAGGAAAAAGAAAAACTAATTATTCATAGGTCCGCCCAATATAACGCCTATCATTCTTTCAAAGAATACCAGAAAGAGCTGCGGACGGTCTGTTCCAATGCAGACAGTATCCTTGGACAGTCACATGTTCCGGAAGCTGACCATTCACAAAATCATACCATCGCTTAATTTCAAAAGCCGACCATCGCTCAAATTTGCGCTTTGATCGGCTTGTTGATATTGTTGTTAAAGTCTTTTGATAAGAATACCTTTATCCGTTTCAGAAACCCCCATAGCTGCCAATGCCTGCTCTGCCGTCAATCCTAAATTCTTCATCAGGTTACGAAGTGTTTTAAGCCGTTCTTCAACAACAGCTTCTTTTCTCATATCCTCCATAGCGCGGCACATAGTCTCCACTCCTTTCGCATCTTCCTTAAAATAGCGTACTCGCTCAGCTAAGATTTTATAATGCATATCTTTCGCATCCGTGCAGGAAAAATCATGCATCAGTTTACCAAGTTCCGTGTCATCTTTTATCTGGGAATTTACATACAGGATATGTGCTTCATCCCCAAACATTGCACCCGTTTCTTTAATTGTCCGGTCAATGTGATAAATGGGCAACCCTGCTTTCAATACATCATTCTCTGTAATAAAAATAACATATGTCTCTGCGAGGTTCTCATAATCATCGCCCGGCTCCGTTACATTTGCATCCAACAGACTGCTGTTATATCTGGCCCGCTTAATACTGGCTCCCTTATCGCATCTTTGGATTTCAATATTATATACCCGTCCATTTTCATCAGTTGCTAAAATATCCAGACGGATGGAGCGTCCTTGTAAATTCTTCACATCATGCTGTGCGTGTACCCTTTGAACACTCAAACCTTTTTTGTCATTTTTATCATATCACAGAAAACGTTGCTTTACAATCAACGCAATTTTTCTGATTGTAAATTATTTATAAACCGGGTCAGGCCAGTTCGGACTTTTTACGGATTTTGTTGATATAAGCAGCAATATCTGCGGGATAGATTTCCGGGTGAATATGTTGACCCCGACGAAGCATTTCCCACAATGGCATTGGGAACGGATAAGCGTATAGGAAAATTACTCATTTTACAAAATCCCGATAAATTCCGGCCTTTGCCATAAGTTCATCATGGGTTCCCCGCTCACTGATACGTCCATCGGAAATAACCAAAATCTGATGTGCGCTGCGGATAGTATTCAGGCGATGTGCGATTACAAGTAAGGTCTTCCCCCTGACCAGCTCATTGATTGCCTCCTGAATATAACTTTCATTATCGGTATCGACGCTGGCCGTCGCCTCGTCCAAAATTACAATCGGGGCATCCTTCAAAATACAGCGGGCAATAGAAATCCGCTGTTTTTCACCGCCGGACAAGGTGGCGCCGCCCTCGCCGACAACTGTCTGAAATTCCTCCGGCAAAGCCATGATAAAGTCATAACACCGTGCTTTCTTAGCCGCCTCATAGACTTCCTGTTCGGTGGCATCGGGTTTTCCCATACGGATATTGTTATAAATTGTGTCCTGAAACAAATACACGCGCTGAAATACCATGCTGATTTGCTCCATCAGCTCGGCCAACGGCACATCCCGAATATCCGTCCCCCGAACTGTTATCGTTCCGGATTTTATATCCCACAGGCGGGCCAGCAGATTTGCAATCGTCGATTTGCCGCCGCCGGACGGCCCGACAAGTGCGGTCATCGTGTTTTTCTTCATGGAAAAGCTGATATTGTGAAGCACTTCCTTGTCCGGACGGCCCAGGCCGTCCGCCCTTCCGTCCTTGCCGGAATTTCCCTCGTAGGCAAAGGTGACATGAGCAAAGCCAACCTCTGCAGTACCAGACGACGCTTCCCCGATATGCTGTGTACCTATGTCCGGTAATTCTTCTTCATTCAGAACCGCTTCAATCCGGTCTAAGGCCGCGTTCATAACCGTAAGCCGGGACGCTTCGCCGTACAACGCCTTCAGCGGTCCGAACAAATCAAAAACGAAAAGCAATACGCCAAGCAAATAGGACAAAGAAAGCGCGCCGCTTTGTTCAAGCTGAACGGAAAGGGCAAAAATGGCGGTCATCCCAAATGCATACAAGATATTTAAGCCGCCTGTCCACGGTGTCATTTTGCGTTCAAAAACTATGGAAGTATCTCTGGAACGTCTGAAATTTTCAGTCAGTTCTTCGGATTTCTCACCAATCAGGTTATAGCTTTTGATAACATCGATTCCCCCGGCAAAGGAAATCACCGCGTCTGTCAAATGTTCACTCTGCTCCTGCCTTGCTGCCGCTTCTTTTAAAGAAACTTTATTCATTTCTTTTGCGGCCAGCGAAGCAAGCCCCGTTATCATAGCGGCAATCAGCCCAAGGCGCAGGTCCAGGAAAAACATAAACACGAGTAAAATGAAAGCAGAAAACATATAACTCATCATGTTGCCGAGCGTACTCATGGCCACTTCTTCAATAAACACCATATCCGTACTGAGTACAGAACTGATTTTTCCAATATTGCCGGAAGTAAAATAGCCCATAGGCAGCTTGCGAAGATGACTGCCAAGCTCCATCCGCTTATCCGCAAAAATCATATATCCGGCGGCGCTTTGCAGTCGGTCACAAGTATAATGGAAAATAGCCTGCGCTGCTACAACGGCGCCAAGGATAAGCCCAATGTACTGGCAGTCTTCGCCGGTCAGAGTTTTTCGGTAGAATCCGGATAATACGAGAAACGCAAGAAAAATCGGAATTTTTGCAAGTACAGATTCGATAAATGCACATACAAACGCGCCTTGAATCCGACCCTTATATTTACCGGAAAGGTTCAATATTCTTGAAAAGAGTGCCAGCATTTAATCCCCTCCTTTTCTCTGTCCGCCGCATTTTCTGCGGCATTCGTGTATCCCCTTGAGGGGTTTGCGGTATTTACCTGCCATTCGGCGCTATCCTGTGCGGCTTTCCACAGTTTTTGATATTCCGCGCAGGTTTGCAGAAGTTCATTGTGAGTGCCGGACGCCACAAGTGAGCCATGCGCCATAACACAAATCTGGTCTGAATTCATAATCGCAGGAAGTTTATGAGCAATGACAAATAATGTTTTTCCCTTGACCAGCTCCGCAATCGCGGCCTCCATTTTTTCTTCATTCTCCGAATCGACGTATGCGGTGGCCTCGTCCAAAACAATGACAGGTGCGTTTTTTAATATTGCGCGGGCCAAAGAAATACGCTGACGCTGTCCGCCGGATAACATTTTCCCTGCATCGCCGGCCATTGACCGGATTCCCTGCGGCAGCTTTTCAAGAAATTCCATACATTGCGCTTTTTTGGCGGCTTCAAGAACCTCTGCATCCGTGGCGTCAGGCCGACCCATACGGATATTTTCAAGCAGCGAAGTGTTAAACAAATATTGATTCTGCGCCACATAGGAAATCTGACTGTTCAATGCTTCCAGGCTCATTTCCGTTATTTTCTGCCCGCCGATAGAAATACTTCCCTGCTGCGGGTCGTAATAATGAATCAGCAGCTTCGCCAGCGTACTTTTTCCGGAACCCGACTCGCCGACCAAAGCCGTTTTTTGTCCGGTTCTGGCGGTAAAACTGACATCTTTGATAACTTCATTCACCGTCGCCGCCGATTTTCCGTCCGGCTGCCCCTTATATCCAAAAGTGACATGATTAAAGCAAATATCGTAATTCTTACCTTGAAAAGCGGCCTCTGTCTGCTTTAGCGGCGCTGTTTCCAATACCTGCTCCAATGCAGCAATTTTATAGTTAAGCTGGGGCATGGTCGGCAAAAAGCCCAACGACTTTAAGAGGGGCATCCCGATACTAAGCGACAGGCAAAGAATCAGAATCAGATTCGGCAGAGTGGAAAGCCCGCAAAGGACACACCATGCGCCCACAGGTAAGGTGAGGATAATCGTGCAGGGTAAAAGGCTGCTGTAAATTGCCATCCAGGGCCACGCCGCTTTATACCATTCCAGCGTATAATCCCGGTAATCTGAAATGTCTTTACGGAAACGCTCATAAGATTCCGTATCCCTGTTGAATACTTTTACGACCTCCATGCCATTAATGTACTCGATGATGGTATTGTTCATTTTTTGCCCGGCCATATAATAGGGCCCCATCTTTTTCATACCGACAGAATACATAATCATCATGGCTGCAAAACTGACGGGGATTGACGCAAGCGATAACAGCGCCAGCTTCCAGTCAATAAAGAACATGACGACATAAATCACCAGAGGAACCATAAGATTTGCAATTCCCTCCGGCAGAGAGTGGGCCAGCAGCACTTCCAGACTGTCCACATCATCTACAAACAGCTTCTTGATTGTGCCGGTTCCTTTGTCCTGAATAAATCCAAGAGGAAGCTGCTCAAATCTCTTCTGCAAAGAAGTCCGCAGCCGAAGCAGCGTGTTATAAGCAGCTTTGTGGGAAACCTCCAGGCCCCACCCATAAAAAATCGCCTGTAAAACCAGGCAGACCAGAACACCGATAACGCGCAGGAACACATATCCGCTATCCACGGATTCGCCCATAACAAGCGGTGAAATCACCTGATAGGTCAGCACAAACGGCAATACGCCCATAAAGACGGAGAGCAGCACGATAAATGTGGCGCCATATAGGTCCCTTCTGTGCGGCCCCGCATACTCAAATACTTTTTTGAACATAATAAAGCCTCCTGTCAATTAAAGTATTGTTTTGAAAGCGACATCAGAATTTCAGGGGTCAACACCTGAGACTTAACGGAATCCTTACTGTCAAGCTGTAACACCCTGGAACAGGTCCGGGTAATAAATTCAAAATCATGGGACACTACAAAAATGATAACCCCGGCCTCAGCAAGCTGTTCTATCCGACGGCTGACCCGGACCATAGAATCATAGTCAAGGCCGCTGGTAGGTTCGTCAAAATAAATCACGGGACTATCTTTTACAATGGCTGCACCAATCGTTACCCGCTGTTTCTGACCGCCGGACAGGGCGGCCGGATGACACTCCCGATATTCACTGAGTTCCAGCGCCTCTAAAGTTTCCGCAACCTTTTCGGAACAGTCGGTGTCAATACCCAAGGACAATTCCTCCGCAACGCTGCTGGCAAAAAGCTGATAATCAGTATCTTGCATAACAAGGTAGGATAAATTTCTTCGCCCGCGCGGAGAAAGCCTTTTCCCGTTATAACAGATGGCGCCGCCTTTTTCTTTTAGCAGTCCGGTTAGAATCGAGAGCAGCGTAGTCTTTCCCGCACCGTTATGTCCTAAAATGCCAATCACATCACCCGCATGCGCCTCAAAATTGATATTTCGTAAAACATCCGGCCCCTTTTTATAGGCAAACGAAAGGTTGCTCACCTTCAAAAGGTTGCCGTTTTTACAGGATACCGCTTTTGCCTTATATTTTTTAGCATCCCGTTCCGGATAAGCCGTCCGCAGCCCATATTCCATACGGGTTTCGTCAGATAATGCGCAAAACTGTTCTCTCGTAAAACTTTGCGCGAGTCTTCCATTTCGGATGAAAAACGCCCTGTCAAGCAAGTCCCGCAGATAGTAAAAACGATGTTCTACAACAATAATCGTATAACCCCTTTGTTTCAGGCGCTTCATAATTTCTGCCAGGCGCCTGGTAGCCTCAGAATCCAAATTCGCCGATGGTTCATCGAAAATATAGACTTTCGGCAAAAGGGCATAGACGGAGCCAATCGCTATCTGCTGTTTTTCTCCGCTGGATAAATCAAAAATACTGCGGTTGAGATAAGCCGCCAGTTCCAGGTCCTTTGCCGATTTTGCAATGCGCTCAATGGTTTTCTCCCGGGAAAACCCCATATTTTCACAGCCAAACGCAAGCTCCCGCGTCGTATCCGTCATAAAAAATTGAGAGCGGGGGTCCTGAAAAACCGTTCCCACTATTCCGGCCAGATTCGACGGCTTCACTTCTAACAGGGATTGTCCATCCATCCGAATATTTCCTTTGATTTCTCCGGGATAAAAATGCGGAATCAGACCGTTCAAGGCACGGATAAGGGTTGTTTTTCCGCATCCGCTTCGGCCCGTCAGTAAAATAAATTCTCCGGTCCGAACCGTCAGGTTGATGTCTTTCAATGTGAAATCATCACTTTCCTCATAACGGAATGAAAAATTTTCAAATGCAATCATCACTATACCCTCCAAATAATAATTTCCCCGACAAAGGTGTGGTCCAGGAACAGAAGCCCCGCTAAAAAGGCAATGCCTAAAGCGATTACCGCATATTCCCGCCACGAAAAATAAACCGGATTCAGAGCGTATCTCTTTTTTTTCAATTCCAACCCGCGTGTCGTACCGGAGGCCGCCAGCTCGTCCGTTACTTTCAGGCAGCGCATGAGCAGCGGAATTAAAATATATTCAATCGTAGAAATAGGATGGAAAATCCGTTTCCAAACCGTATCACTGATACCACGAATGTCCATCGTATTGCGAATCATGCGGTACTCAATCCTCAGCGTGGGTATATATCGAAACATGACTACTAACGGAATCGTAACCGCCTGCGGAAGCCGCAGGCGCTGCAGCGATACCATAAAATCATCCATGTGTGTCGTGCGTAAAATCCATATCCCCATCATTGCAATAGGAACCAACTTCAAAATTGTTACGCCGAATACACTCATAATCACGCTTAAAACAGGAATCGCAACATAGCGAAGCAGCGCATTCAGGTAAGCTATGACGATATAAAACGCCAGCATTTTGGCCGCCCATTTTGCTCCGTTTCCGACAGCAATAAACAGGGCGAAGCCGGCAACCAACGCCAGACTGCCGATTTCGCCATTCAGGAAATAACTGACGCACCCAATCAGAATCAGCAGCGCCATTTTACAGCGCGGTTCTAAGGCTGCGGTTCTTTGAAATTGTCTTTGTGTAATAAGTTTTTTTATATTTTCTTCCATACTGTATGCCATTACTTGACCGATACAAGCCCTGCCTTAATAAAATGCTTTTTCAATGCTTTCTGTCCAATGTAACCGCCAATCAAACCGCCGAGCAGTCCCGCAGCCACAATGACAACCGGCATAAAACCGGATGTAATCTTAATCATGCCGTCTATGTACTCCTGCGCGATGTTGTTTTTCTCCATAGCCCCGACAAAGGCGCTTTGCAAAAAACTCATGGGTCCAACGATGGCGCCAAACGCAAAGATTCCACTGAAAATAGTATAGGCAACCGTCATCGATTTCACAGTGATTTCGCTTCTGCCCATTATCAGAAAATCACAGATAACGCCACCGATAATCAGTGCGACAGGGATAAGCCAGAACCCGCCAACCAGCAAAAACAGGATTCCCTGAATTGTGCCGCAGATGGTAAATACGCCCTTCTTCGGCACCTTTGCTAACAACAGCATCATTACGATTCCGTTGGGAATTGCAACGACGGCGGGATAAAATACATTTGTGACAGGACCGGCAATACTCATTACAGTGCTGATAATCATACAAATAATCCACATGAGTGCGGTAAGAACGCCGATTAGAATAAAATCCTTTGCGTTAAGTTTTCGAGACATGATTTTTTTCCTCCTTGGTTTGGATAATAATATAAAAACGGTGTGATTAGCTATAGCTAACCACACCGCACATTATAACGATTTCTCTAACTGAATCCAACCCAAAACCGGTTTCATTCTGCCCAAAATCAGTATTTCCTGAAATTCACCTGAGACTGTTTTCCATTTTATAGTTTTTGGGAATTACCCCGTATTTCTTTTTAAACGCCGCTGCAAAATTACTTGGTTTGGAATATCCCACCAATGCGGCCACCTGGCTCACATTCAAGTCGCTTTCCAGAAGCAGGACGGCCGCCTTTTCCAACCGTTGTTCTATGATATAGGCATGAACCGATGTCCCAAACATTGAAGAAAAACCCTTGGTCAGTTTAGAAGTGCTGATACTGACTTTCCGTGCCAGTTCCTCACAGCCTGGCGCAAAAGCAAGCTGGCTGTCAATAATCCGCTTTGCTTCAACAATTGCGTCACAGTCACTTTTCGAAATACCGGCAGAGCCTGAGCCAAGAATACTTAACTCCAACACTTCACTCAAATACACCGACAAGAGTTCAAAAATTTTACTTTCGAGAAACAGGTATCCCAATCCGCCCCGATATTTGGTAAAATCCTGCAGTTCGGCAAAGATGTGTGCCATGTAGGGAGTAATCGCTGTCTTTGATATTCCGGTCAACAATTTTTTCTCATAGGCGTCAATCTCGCTATCCTCAAAGTAGTCATTCAGAATTTTGTAAAAATAGGACAGAGGTATTTTTATATTCTTGAAAACAAAATCACTATTTCCGGAATAGCACACGTACTCCATTTTCCCATGTCCCTGATAAATGCAGGATTCCCCCTTTTGTATACTGGCGCTTTGCCGATTGTCCGCAATATGCCACGATACGCCATCAGCAAAACAAAATAAAATCTGGATATATTCTTTACTGTTCACGCCCTGTACATTCATATCTGAAAAATAATTCATTTTCCAGTCCGAAACAACAGCCCCCTGTTTTGTGACCATCTGTGAAATCCGTCCGGTTCCCATATTCGCCGGAATATCTATGGTCACCGTCTTCGGAGAGTTGGAGAGCAGATTACGGTATAGGTCATTCATATATTGATTTGTCATGTCACACGCCCTCCTTCCGATAATTAGCCTTTGTCAACCACTTGTGATATAAAGATTATACAATAAAATTTCCTGAACTTTTACTATTCTCTTAAAATATTCTCATATATTTTCAAATCTTTGTCTTTAAATACATTAAAAATAACTCTTTCAATTCTCGTGTCGGACTGCAGAAAATCTCTGACCGTCGCCACTGCTATTTCAGCGGCTTTTTTATTTGGAAAATGAAACTCACCGGTCGAAATACAGCAAAACGCAATACTTTTACAGCCGCTTTCTGCCGCCAATTCAAGGCAGGAGCGATAACAGGAAGCGAGCAATTCACAGTCCTTTCTCATGACCAGCCCCGAAATAATCGGCCCCACCGTATGAATCACATATTTACAGGGCAGATTAAAGGCCGGTGTGATTTTGGCCCTTCCGGTTGGTTCATCGTGCCCCTGCTTGTTCATGATATCATCACAGACAAGTCTCAGTTGGATACCGCTTCGAGAATGAATCATATTATCAATGCAGGAATGAAGGGCGCAAAAGCAGCCGCGAAGAGCGCTGTTTGCCGCATTGACAATGGCGTCCACCTTCAATGTTGTGATATCTCCCTGCCACAAAACGAGCCTCCGGTCCGACGAAACGGCCGGCAATAAATCACCGTCAACAACGCCCATGGCCTCCCTTTCCGCTGCCAGGTAGGCGTCCTGAACCTTTAAAAATTCCTGACGAATTGGTCTTGGCGGCCGGACATTCATAAGGCTTCTCAGCAGCTTTTTCTGAGCGTCCTCCCCTTCCGGTATTTCCACATCCCGATACCAGGTTTCTTCTGCCAACAGCTCTTGTATCAAATAAACTCTCTGTTCCTCATGGGTCATGACTGTTTTCCCCCTTCGTTTACTTTTTGTAAAATGTCCGCTATACTCCTGGCCATATCCGCATTAATTCCGACCTCTCTGTCCTGACAGCCCTCTTCCACCACGGCCTCATTCCGATTCAGCCGAAGCAAGGATACATTGCTGTTTTCCCTGACCAGCTTTTCAAAAGGAAAACGTATAATTGTTGGTGTGTTAAATCCGGTCCCGAGGCACATCGTCAATACATTCTTCCCCGAGTTCAATGCCTCACTCAAAAAATCGCCGAAATTTTTCTGCTCCGCATACCAGTTTTCGTCCTGTACAAAATACTGGTCGCTCCGAAGATTCATTTCCATTGACCCGCCGCAAACCGGACATCTCGGCACCATATATGACGGTATAAGGCATTTTTTTCTGGCCTGGTCCATCTGATGAAACATTTCCGTACCATGATAGGTTTTCGGATGACAGCCGCGCCGGCACTGAATCTTTTCATAGCTTCCCTGAGTTGAAAAAATGCGTTTTCTATCAAATCCTGATTTGTAAAACTGTTCATCGACATTCGTCGTCAGAACAAAATAATTTTTATCTTTCAAAAGTTCCAACAGCTTTTTGTATAAAGGCAGAGGCTCCAAATCCACACCGCCCAGCAGCGCATGTTTGGACCAATATCCCCACTTAGCCTCTTCCGACGGATACGGATAAAATCCGGCGCTGTACATATCGGCCATATATCCGTTTTCGCCATAAAGTTCGATAAACTCACTAAAATTTTCTTTAAAAAAATCGCCGCCATAACATACTCCGGCCGCTGTGGAAAGCCCGGAGCCTGCGCCCAGCAAAATGTATTCCGCGTCTTCAATCATCCGGGCCGCCCTTTGAATCTGTACGTCGTAGGCTTCATTTTGAAAAATATAGCTCCTTGCCGGTGTCCCGCTCAAAAAATCAATAAATGTCATTTTTTTGTTAATTCTTAATTTATTAAACATAACCTCTCCTAAAAAAATAAGCACCGGGTTATATTTCCAGTGCTTATTTATGACTCATCCTTCTTCAAAAATTTTTTCAAAATCCTGTTTCATCTCCGCCAGCGTAATCGAAGCCAGCTCCCGCTCCATGGCGTTCTGAACTCTTACCAGCTTATCATCCAATACCGCATGAATATTTTTCCCAACAGGACAGTCGGGATTGGGATTTTCATGGAAATGGAACAGACTATTATCCGACACGCAGTCTACCGCACGATAAACATCCAGAAAAGTAATTTCTTCCAGAGGTCTTGCAATGCTTGTCCCTCCCGTTCCCCGTTTGACTTCAATCAAACCGGCATTCTTCAACTGGGATAAAAGCTTTCGGATAATCACCGGATTTACCTGAATACTTGAAGACAGAAAATCACTGGTAATCTTATAATCATTTTTAAAAACATCAATACATGCAAGCATGTGAACGGCTATTGTAAATCTGCTGGATATCTGCATGGCCGGTTCTCTCCTCTCAATCTTTTTTCAGTATACCGATTCTAAAGTGTAATGTCAATGTTTACACTTTAAGAATACTGTTAAGATATTGATACCAGAAGGTCGCTTTGCCATATTCCGCCCATAAATTCCAGCGCGTATCCTCCGCGGCCATCAAAATATCCTCCCGTCCGGCAAAATAATCCCGATTGACTTCCACCGCAAAGCTTATCATGGCTTCTCTTATATCGTCCGATATATCTACGGATTCCAGTTCCTGCTGCACCTGCTTTTCTGTGCAGGCATCAAATCTTTGCCGAGCTTCCTCTTCATAGTCTGAAACGGAAGCCGCAAGACAGGAAATCTCCCGCGCTTCGTCCACATGGACAACCAAATATTGAAGCGGCGATACCGTAAGACTGCCCAGTGCATAATCTGTCAGGCCGCTTTCTTCGGCCTGGTGCCATATATGCGAATGGCCGCTAAAATTTATTTCGACGCCATTCGATGTGAGACATTCCAGCACCTCGTCCCTATTGCTCATAACAAAGCCTTCATAAAATAACCGGTTTTGCCTGACAATATTCTGATGCGTAATGGTAATCACCTTCACACCATTTTCCTCGGCCTTTTTTAATTCCTTGGAAGCCCATTTCAACGTCTTACTGCCCAGTCCGCCCGGATTGGATTCCGTATTTGCATCCAGAAACAAAAGCCAGAAATCGTCCGACAATCCGTACACATAGCTAAAAGAATTTTTATCACGCGCCAAAGCGTCATTATATCCGAATTCACCGCAGATTTCCTGAAAATCTTTCTGGGAAATATTCTTTACGGTCTCGGCTTCTTCTCCCTGAAAGCTGCTGGCATAGGGATAGAGAATATCGTGATTGCCCGGGATGACTAATACGGGAATCCCCGCCGCCTGAACCTGTTCCAGCAAAGCGGCCATTTCCTCCAGGCTCTGCCGTTCACCGTTAAATGTTAAATCACCTGCAAATATCAATGCATCCGGCTTTTCTTTTATGGCCTCTGAAATATAGCTTTCCATAATTTGCGGCGAATATTCGGTGATTTTGCCATCGCCATTTTCCATAAGGCTCATAAACAGTGGGCCCTCGTCATTTAACTTTGGCGACAGGTAGTGGACATCCGATGCTATCCATAAATTCAACGGTGTCCCCGATGGCAGCAATGCCTTTTTCTCCTGTTCCTCCGCTGCACATCCGACAACAAAAAAGCTGCTCATGATAATCAATAACAGAACATAATGTTTAATTTTCATTAAAATTCATATGGTGGGTTTCCGGAAAAATCTGCAATCGCTCCATGCGCATCTTTCACATAAAATACTTCGAAAATCGGATTATCTGCCGTCTGATACTGACCCTTTACGATTGGATTGCCCATGGCCCCTTCTTTAACAGCCATATTGTTTTCAAAAACGGCAGTTCCATGAATACGAATCCAGGCATATTCAGGGCTTGATACGCACACTTCAATTTCCGGATTTGCCTGCATATCTTTATACACATCTTTTGTGCTGTTTGTGCAGAACCACAATTTGCCTTCCTGTTCAAAAAGGAACATAAACGGACGAACCTTCGCCTTATTGTCACGGCCTACGGTTGCCAAATACTGTACTGGGTTTGCCTGCAAAAATTCTACGACTTTCTTCATGATAAATACCTCCATTGATTATGTTTTTAATGTAATCATTATTATTACATCTTGTGGCTATATAGTATCATGTTCTTGTTGTAATGTCAATAGTTACATCTTGTTTTTTTATTTTTCTTCCGGATTTAAATTGACTCTTTTTATATAATGTTATATAATGTTATATAATAAATAATAACCTATTTTGAAGGAGGATTCCCATGAACGTAAAAGAAATTGTTTCTGCAATCAAAGCAGACAAACCTGAAATCGCTTCTGTTTATTTTGTTGGCTGCGGCGCCTCCCAGGCCGATTTATATCCGGGAAAATATTTTCTTGATAGCAATGCAAAAAAATTGCGCGCCAGCCTTCACACTGCCAATGAATTTTACTATTCAACACCGGCCGGCGTAGGTCCTGATGCCATTGTCGTTACCTGTTCTTTAAGCGGCGGCACACCGGAAACCGTAGCGGCTACAAAAAAAGCGATGGCGCTTGGCGCCGAGGTTATCGCAGTGACCATTGATGCAGATTCTCCGCTGGCCAATGCCGCAAAATATCAGATTATTCACGGCTTTGCCAGGGATTATGCCGCAAAAATGGAAAAAATGACAAACGTACTTGCGTTAGCCTGTGAAATCCTGAATACCTACGAAGGTTATTCTCTCTATGACGATATGCAGGACGGTTTTGCTAAGATTTACGATTTAATTAATGAATCTATGAAAACATTACTTCCACGGGCGCAGGCTTTTGGAAAAGCCTACAAAGACATGCCAATGCTGTATGTCATGAGTTCGGGCGCAACGGCCATGGTTGCTTATTCCTTCTCCATGTTCTTAATGATGGAAATGCAGTGGGTCGCTTCCAGTTCCTTTAACTGCGGTGAATTCTTCCACGGACCATTTGAGATGGCTGAAAAGGATGTTCCTTATTTATTATTGATGAATGACGGACCGACCCGTCCGATGGACGCAAGAGCTATGACATTTTTACAGAGATTTGATACCCAGTTGACAGTTGTCGATGCCAAGGATTTCGGACTCTCTTCTGTTATCAAATCCTCCGTTGTCGAATATTTCAATCCGATTTTACTGTGCGGTGTTCTCCGTATGTACGCCGAACAGCTTGCCCAGGAAAGGAATCACCCGCTCACCATGAGAAGATATATGTGGAAGCTTGAATATTAATCGGATAATTTCTCTTCTTTAACTTAACACCGGCCGCCGGAAATACTTTACAAAAAGCATCTTCCGGCGGCCGGCCGTTTTTCTCATGAGGATATTCTATTACATCATAATCGTCAGCGTATATCTGTCCGCATTAATCAACAATTTGCTGCACAAAATCTCTTCGCCCTTTTCATTCATAACAACATCATAGTGAAGCAAAAGCGGTTGTCCGGCAGTGACTTCCAAAAGCTCCGCTTCATGTTCCGTGGCATAGCATATGCCTACTTCCTTTGTCGCATGGGCAATCTCCGTTCCATGGCTCCGCAAAATAGCATATATGGAACCATTCAGATTTTCTTCCGTAATATAACCATATTTCGATGGAAGACACGTCTCCTCCAACATGACGACTTTGCCGTCATTTTTTCGCAAACGCACAATACGAAGAATAATTTCATCTTTCTGGAGCTTTAATTTTCTTGCCACCTTTGCACTGGCCTTTCCCCACTCCACCGCAAGAATTTCCGCCGATGCTTTCTTCCCTTCGGCTTCGCACATCTCGGTGAAGCTGAGTATTTTATTTTTCATCACACGATTTAACTTATTTGTTGTCACAAAAGTTCCGATTCCCTGCTTTTTTGTCACATAACCATTTTCTGCCAGAACGTTGATTGCCTTTCGCACCGTAATTCGGCTTACATGATAGTTTTCCCCCAGCTCAGCTTCCGTCATAAGCTTGTCCGAATCCTGCAGTTCTCCGCTCAATATTTGCTCTTTAATCGTATCCGCCAACTGTTGATACATCGGGACTATTGAATTCTTGTTCATGTTTTTCCACCTTTATTTTCTATTTGCTCCCCGTTCTTAGCGTCGATAAAAAACAGGACGCATATAACGATATTATATCATCTTATGCGTCCTAAATCTACCAGATTCCGTTTAACTTTTATTCTTCTACGATGAAGTCAGACAGAGCAGTTTCATCCAACTGAGCCGCCGCATCGGACTGCATTTGAGCCCACAGACCTTCTTCTGTGATATCGGCAAAGAACTGGCTTGCCCAGTCTGCAAAATCTTCATTGCCATAAGCCATGCAAAGACCGCAGCCTTTATCAAACTCATCCGTAGGTTCCCATGTCAGGCTGTCAACAACGGCCAAATCCGGATTTGCTGCCACGGACATTGCCGCAGATACGGCGTTCATACAAGCCAAATCAGATTTTCCATTCTTTACAGCAAGGAGCAAATCGGAAACCAGACCTAACTCCTGAATTTCTGCATCCGGATACAAATGCTGTGTCATTGTGATGTCGATGGAGCCCATCTGTCCGGCAACAGTAACGCCTTCCAGAGTTCCGGTAAATCTTTCATCATCCACATTTTCTTTCAGAGCAACATAACATTCATTGGATTTATGGTATACATCTGTAAATAACCATGTCTGTTTGCGTTCATCTGTAGGACTCAGACGTGTCACAAAATGCACCTGGTCCGCCTGTAATGCAGACATACATCCGGTAAAATCACTCTCGTAAAATTCTACGGTAATCTCACGTCCTAAATATTCACTCAGACGGTCTGCCATTTCATACATACCGGCTACTTCGAAACCTGCCAGAACGTCTTTTCCATCTTCTACCGTATGGAAACAGAACGTCGGGTCATTTCCAATAATACCTACTTTCAACACGCCATTTTCAACCAAATCGGCAAAAATCGGTCCATATTCACCATCGGCTGTTGTCTCTGCTGCCGCTTCTGTCGTCGTTTCAGTTGTCTCATCGGCTGCGGCCGTCGTTGTTGTGCTGCTTGAACCACTGGAACAGGCGGCCAGGGACATTGCCATAGCTCCGGCCAGCAATAAAGCTGCAACTTTCTTAATTTTTTTCATACTCTCTTCTCCTTTTGTTTTTATTTATAAGCCCGAAGGCTTACAGTTTCTTAATGAACAACTTTACAGCATCTTACTTAAGAAATCCTTCGTTCTCTGATGCTGAGGATTCAGGATGATATCTTTCGGTTTTCCTTCCTCCACAATATATCCGCCATCCATGAATACGACGCGGTCTCCAACTTCACGGGCAAATCCCATTTCATGGGTTACAACCACCATCGTCATTCCCTGTTCGGCCAACTGACGCATAATCTGAAGAACCTCGCCAACCATTTCCGGGTCCAGAGCCGAGGTCGCTTCATCAAACAAAATAACCTCCGGTTCCATAGCCAACGTCCGCGCAATCGCTACACGCTGCTTCTGTCTGCCGGATAACTGGGACGGATAGGAATCAGCCTTGTCCTCCAGACCAACACTTTTTAAAAGTTCCATGGCTTTCTGTTCGGCCTTATCCTTTGGCACCTTCTTAACCCGTCTTGGGCCAATAGTGACATTGTCAAGAACGCTCAAATTTTCAAACAGATTGAATAGCTGAAATACCATACCGAATTTTTCCCGGTATTTATCCAGTTTCATATCTTTTCTTAAAATGGATTCACCATGAAACAGAATATCTCCATCCGTAGGCTTTTCCAAAAGATTCAAACATCTTAAAAATGTTGATTTTCCGGAGCCGGACGGCCCAATGACAACGACAACTTCTCCGCGGTCAATCTCCATGTCCACACCCTTTAAAACCTCGAGACTGCCAAAATTTTTCTTTAATTGTTTTACCTGAATAACAACATCTTTTCCATCAGTCATGTGCATGCAGCCTCCTCTCCAGTATACCAATCAGCTTTTTCAAAATATATGTAATGATAAAGTAAATAACGGCGGTGACAATCAATGGTTCAAATGCCAGGAAGGTATTCGCTCTGACTGAGTTTGACGTATATGTCAGTTCGTGAAGGGCTATGACAGATACGATGGATGTTTCTTTAATCAATAAGATAAACTCATTACATAATGAAGGTAAAACATTTTTTATCGCCTGAGGAACGATAATATAAAAATTCGCCTGCATCTTTGACATGCCTATACACCTGGCGGCCTCCATCTGTCCCTTGTTTACCGCCTGCATACCGGCTCTCGTATGTTCCGCAATATAAACAGAGCTGTTTACCGTCAGTGACACAACGGCCGCCCAAAACTGAGGCAAAGTCGTTGCAATACCATAATAAACAATAAATATCTGTACCATGACCGGAACGCCACGAATGAAATTAATCCAACCATCGATAATCGGGCTGATAATCTTATAATTCTGTACACGAATCATTCCCATCGCCACCCCGACAATCGTAGCAAGAATCAGCGTCCAGAACGCTAACTCCAGCGTGACTTTCAGACCATCCGCATAATAAAACCAATATTTATTTAAAAAACTAAAATTCAAACCAAAAATCATTTAACTTCCCCCTCACCTTATGGCGGTCAGTTCATCTTCTCCTATGCGGGAATTTTTATTCTCCAATAACTTCGATAAAATATTTACGTATCTGCAGGCCGTCCAGCTCCACAAAGTAAATATTCTGTTCACTGCCAGTCATCATCTTTCCGTCGATTACCGGGAAAAGGCAATGATTTCCGGCCAACATGGATTTTAAATGTCCGGGTGCATTGCCCGAACAGGTTCCGTAGGTAGGAAGCATATGTGTATGTACATACGGATAATCATTTGGCACCAGACGGTCCAACTGCATCTCAATATCCTTTTCTACGCACGGGAGCGCTTCATTGACCATAATCCCCGTCGTGGTATGTTTTGTAATCACAGCCACCAGGCCATTTTTGATGCCGCTCTCTTCCACAGCCTTCCGGACTTCATCCGTAATTTTAATCATCTCAAACTCTTTATGAGAAATCACCTGATTTTCTACAAGCTTAACCATATTAATCCTCCATTCCTAAGAAACGCATCGCATTTCCACCTAAAACAGCATCCATAACGTCTTCCCGAAGCGGAAGATTTTTAATACCGGCCAGACTTCTTACATGACGAAATCTCGGGGTATTTGAGCCGAACATGACCTTATCCTGGAAACAATTCTGCAGCCAGTTTAAATTCATGTTGACAGAAAACAGATGCTCATAATAATTTTTCGGAGAATCCATATAGACCATTGACGTATCCGCATATACGTTTGGATATTTCATCAACATCATAATCGTTTCCTGCCACCACGGCCATCCCATATGGGCCAGGCAAAAACGCAGTTTTGGATAATCTACCGCCACATCTTCAAACCGGATAGGCTCCGAATACTTGGCCGGTGTATTTGGCTCCCAACTATATCCCGCATGAAACATAATCGGTTTATTTTTCTCCTGACATATTTTATAAATCGGAGCCAGAATCGGATTATCCGGATACATATGTAAGCGCGAGAGATTCAGTTTCAGTCCGGCCAGTTTCAGTTCATCAAAGGCTCTGACCAGTTCTTCTTCCGCATCCTCCCGTCTCGGGTCAATGCCGGCAAAGCCGATAAAATGCTCCGGGCTTCTGGCAACAATCTGCGCCATTTCGTCATTGCTCACGATTGGACGTCCAACCTCCGTCGAATAATCCTCCGGTAAAAATACCGCTTTATCAATTTTGGCATCCTCCAACAGTGTCAGTTCAAAATCTACCGGGGTAATTCCCGATTTAAATACTCCAAATTCCTGTCTACGGAACTGTAAATCCTCCGGATTCGCATTAATCTCATCAAGCAGTAATGGATGTGCATGAATATCAATTACCATACTTATATACTCCTTTACATTTTTTATTTCGTTAAATAAGGGTCAAAAACTGAAATAACCTGGGCCGCCCTGGCTGCGCCGCTGTGCATACAGTCGAGAATCGGCTTCTCATCCATAAGTCCCGCAATAAATCCCGCAAAATAGGAATCTCCGGCACCGACCGTATTGACGACATTTTCCACCGGAACAATATCCCCTTTATAAAATCTGGAACCATCATAGGCCATGGAACCATTTTTTCCAAAGGTGGCAATCATCAGTTTTGTTCCAAGAGAATGGGCATATTTTAAAAATTCTTTTCCCGCCTCCAGGTCATCCTCGAAGGATACCAGGCCACAGTCGATATTACTTAAAACATGCTTTATATCCGGGTGATTCACCATATTACTCAAATCAAAAAAGACTTTTACTCCCCGTTTTCTGATTTCCTCAAGCCTTGGAATTAAGCGTCCCGTAAAATCTGTATGCATCATGTCATGCTGACAAATAAAATCAATGCTTTCATCGGAAAACTCGTAATTTGCCATAATGCCGCGAACCGGCTCACCATGGGTGCGGTCATTATTAATCAAATGCAGCGGCACTCTCGGGGTCTCTCCCCCGGGAATAATCTCCAAATGGGAACAGTCAATGCCCCATTCATGAAAAGCTTCCACGGACATTTTCCCATATGCATCGTCGGAAACTGCAGAAACAATTGAAGTTTCGACGTCCGCCTTCATATCCAGAAGATTAAAAAGAACGTCCACGCCATTTCCCGTTACATAACATCTATTGTCAAAATCAGGGTAATAATCAATGCAGACATAACCTGCCGCAGTAAACTTCACCATGTCATCTCTCCTTCGGCATGCACCCTCTGTGCAATATGTATTATAACGTTATATATCTTTATATAACATGATATAACATTTTTCATACTTTGTCAATTTAAAGAGTCTATTTTATTGTTAAATTATTATAGCGAAATTTTGTCAGATTGTGACAAAGATAGGAAAATTACCAGAAATTGGAATTGTTTTTCGTAAATTCATAAAGAATCAACATCACCTGTTTGCCTGCACAGGTGGAGAAAGAAGTCGGCGCAAAGCTGTTCGATAGAGGGAAACTCCAACGAATGGCGGAGCCGGTGAATGACCAGGAAGCGGCGACGGGTATCTGAGATATTTTCCTCATCCCCCGTGGCCTTGAAAAGAGCGATGAAAACAAAGACACTTAATAATTACATATAATCACTTCTTCGCCAACCCTATTGGAGGCATCCGAATTAATCATACGTTTTACGCTTACAACATCTATCTTATATCCCTTATTGCCGTACAGCTCTTGAATCAAATCCGTGTTATGATTCGTAAGCATACAATAGCAGCCTCTGGCCGTTAATTCATCAAACACTCTTGCCAATCGCCTGTGACTTTCTATGTCAAACCCTTCTTTTGTATAAGATTCGAAGGAAGTCGGATTCAATGGGGCATATGGACTGTCCATAAATACAAAATCGTCCCTCCCGGCGCCTTCACAGGCAATTTCAAAATCCCCATCCATAATTTCCACTGTCCGCAAATATTGCGAAGTTTCCATAATGGCCTTTTCATTCACAGACGGCCCGCGTCTGTTATTGTACGGGACATTAAATAATCCCTTGCCATTGACGCGATACAAACCATTAAAGCAATGCTTATTGATAAATACAAACAAAGCCGCCATCTCTACATCATACTCTGCTTTCATCAGCTTATCATTATAATGCTCTCTAAGGAAATAATAATACGCCTTTCCATCTTCCCACATTTCCTCATCGAGCTTGTTTACTGTTTTCAAAAATGCCTCCGGAGCATTTTGAATCTGTCTGTATGTGTGAATCAAAGCCTTGTTAATATCATTGATCAGGGCATTTACCGGCCGAAATTTAAATAGCACCGCGCCGCCACCTACAAATGGCTCAAAATAATTATGATATTTTTCAGGCATTCTCTCTTTTATCTGTGGCAGTAACTGCCGTTTCCCGCCAGCCCATTTCACAAATGGTGCGATGCTTGGATTTTCCATTTATGTTTCCTCTTCTCCGTATCCACATGAGGGCAATCTTTTACGTATCCATTATACTTGCAAACATACCAAATAACAACCAAAACTTTTTCAGCGCATTTCTTTCACTATAAGTGAATTTCTATAACATATATCTCGTGAGATAATATTCACAAATAATGAAAGAGGTAGCCTTATGCATTTCAACAATGATACGGACCTATATCGGGTTATCGGCACAAATATAAAATATTACAGAGAACAAGCGCAACTGACGCAAGTACAGCTTGCAGAACGCGCAAAAATCAGCATCAGCTACATTTCCAAGATTGAAGCGGCCGGATGTAACAAAAGTTTATCCATATCCGTATTAAATCAAATTGCAAATGTACTTGATGTTGAGATTAGCGAATTTTTTAAAGAGGTAGAGGCACAATGACATACAACGATATGAGAGCATTTGTTTTAAAACTTCCCTTTGATACCATGACCAAAGTCTATGACAATGGTGAACAGGCTATTCTGATTTATCGCCCAAGCACATTATCTGTACGATTTAAGGACTATGACGTGAACACTAATTTTCAAATTTTTCTTAAAATAGGCGATGACAAACCATTTCGCCCAAATCACTTGCGCCTGCTTATAGACTTAAAATTACGTGCAAGAGAACTTCCTCATACAAAAGAAGCACTTCTCCTCGCCTTTGATAAAATTTTTTATGGTGAGGAGCCTTTAAACGCCATTATCCCATTAACTCGTATTCATTTTACACAGTACATTAATCCCATCGATATTACTGCTATATTAGCTCAATTATTCATAATTGAACAGGACATCGGTTATGGCGAAAAAAGTAGATTTGACCCACCATCCCTGTATATCCATGGATGGATTCGTACTTTTATCGAATCCGACCAGGAAATTGACCAAGTGGTATATCGCATCTGCCGCAACACGCCTCCGGCTATGAAATATACCTGCCAGGATAATAAAAACCATCCCAAATACAATCCTGATGCACAGTTATTATGGTATATAAAAAAGTATTAAATTCCTAATGCAACTTTTTTCTTTTCGGTAAGTTTATTTTTTACCTCGAATGGAATATAATACAGGTAACCTCAAGTTTTCTTTAGATTTCAAGAATAGAAAGGGTGACTTTTATGAATTTGGCAAAAATCTCTGCAAACGGTCAGATTACTGTGCCGGTGGAAATCCGTCGGCTGCTCGGCTTAAAGTCCGGGGATAAAATTCTGTTCTTCCAAAAGCAGAATGGGGAAATTGTTGTAAGTAACGCTTCTTCCAAAGCCATTCGAAAAGCGCAGGCCGCCTTTAGCGGGGCCGCCGAAGCTATGGGCGTTTCCAATGAGGATGATATTCAGGCACTCGTAGACGAAGTACGCTATGGAAAGGAAAGATAATATGCGGATATTGGTTGACACAAATATCCTGTTTTCCGCATTGGTTTTTCCCCGGTCTAAACCGGCGCGGGCGTTACTGTACGTCGCGGACAATCACGAAATTGTTTTATGTGACCGCAACATTATGGAGCTGCGGGATATTCTAAAACGGAAAGCGCCTAAGTTCCTGCCGGATGCGGAAGTGCTGCTTGCTGAAATGTCCTTTGAATTGATTCCGGCGGTCGACCATGCGGAAAAGCTGATACGCGATGCAAAAGACCAGCCAATTTTAAATGCGGCGATTGTGTTCGATGTGGATATTATTCTGACAGGGGATAAAGACTTTTTAAGTCTGGAAATGGAACATCCGAAATGTATGACAGTTGCACAATTCTTTGAAAGTGAGGGTGTCGAAGAATAGCCCCTCACTGTTGAACAAAAAGCTGGGCGGAAATTCAAAAGCTCTGGATTCCCGCCCTATATTGTCATTTATACTGTTTATATCTGCGGAAGCCTGTATTATAGTACCTGATGTTTTGCAAAAATCCTACGGGAAGCAAAAACGCCAATCCCCATAAATATCCATGCGGCCGGTACAGCCATTAGTGCGTAAAGCACATTGCCGCTTATTTGTTCTACCGACATAAGGGAAACAAACTGTGCATGATACAGCGGCAAAAGTGTAATGATTTTGAATAATGGGCTTGTTTCGGGAACAGGAAGCATGACAGGGAAGAGGTAAATTGCCGCGGAAGCGACGAATGTTACCATTTGATTTTCACATACGGCAGATAAGATTAATGCAATACCCACAGTACTGACAGCGCCGGTAAAAGCCAAAAGTATTTGATATTTTAACAATGCGACGCAAGTAATATTGAATGGAATGTACCCCGTGACAAAGCCTGCAGGAGCAAAGAGTATACTGCAATCCAACCCACTGCTTCCGTAGAGTATAAAAGCAACTACAAGGTTAATTACCGAGACAACGGCCGTTACTATCAGCGTAGCTAAAATACTTCCGATGATTTTGGCCGCTGCGCCTTTTGTTCTCCCATATTTACTTGTCAAAATAATATTATCAACGCCTCCGTATTCTCCGGAAAAAACAGGTGCGGTCATAACGGCAATGACTAATGATAAAACAACAAATATTCTTACCATATTTTCACTTGTTTTGAGCCATCCGTAGGTATATCCAACCTTAATTTCTTCATTTCCGAATACATCAGAAACACTAAGGCCATTCCAGTCGCCATTCAAATCAGAAAATTTGCAAAATAACGCCGATTGCATGGCATTTTGATAAAGATAGGCTGCGTTCATCCCATGCAAATCCTCTGCGGGCTTAAACTCCGACATCATTTGCCGCACTTTTTCATCGGTCAATATTCCCTCATATTTCTCTGCGACAGATTTATCAATTTCAACCGCCGTCCCTCCCGTACCCTCACGGCTTTTCCCGTCAAAGGCATACATATTCTGATAAGATGAAAGGCCCAAAAATATCGATAAAATCAACAATGCAATCAAAGCCGCTTGTGTCAGACGCTTTGAAAATATTTTCCGCAATTCATAGTAAATGAGTTGTTTCATTTTTCCGTATCTCCTTTGAAATAGAATAAATACAAATCCTCCAAATTCATTCCCCGTGATTTCCCAAAGTGAACAATTTGTCCCGATTTCATTATAATGACTTTTTCTGCAATAAACTCCACATCAGAAACAATGTGCGTTGACAAAAGCACCATGCGGTTTTTGGCAAAGGCACTGAGCGAATTACGAAAACGTACCCGCTCTTTCGGATCAAGTCCTGCGGTTGGCTCGTCTAAAATTAAAATGCGGGGCTCGCCCAGCATTGCCTGCGCTATCCCCAGCCGCTGCTTCATGCCGCCGGAAAAGGTCTTGATTTTATGTCCGCTCTCCGCAGATAAACCAACCGCTTCAAGCAGCTCCTTTGATTTTTTCCTCGCTTTTTTTTCGCTTAACCCCTTTAAGGCCGATACATACAGCAGAAAATCAAGCGCCGTAAACTCAGGATAATAGCCAAAATGCTGCGGCAAATAGCCCAAAAGACTTCTATACTTTTCGCCAAGCCCCACAATGTTTTTACCATTCCAAACAATTTTCCCGGACGTGGGCGTTTGAATGTTGCATAGCAGCCGCATAAGCGTCGTCTTTCCTGCGCCATTTGCTCCCAATAGGCCATAGATGCCGTTTGTCAATGTGATATTTACATCGTTTACGGCCGTTTCCCGGCCGAATTTTTTAGTCAGCCCGATTGTCTTTAATTCCATACACAAGCTCCTTTCCGCACGGGGCAAAAAAATACTCCCCATGTGCTTTCATAGAGAGTATAAAGGGTAATTATCTACTTTTTATCTACAAGGGCGGCGATTTAAAAAATGCGGACACCTTTGCGCCGCCTGAAATATTATCAATATGCAAGCGGCCGCCGTGGTGTTCACAGAGCAATTGACAGATATATAATCCAAGGCCAATGTGTTCCGAGTGGTTTGCTTCTTCTGTAAAATAAGGCTTTGTTGCCTTTTGCAAACTTCTCTTATCAAATCCTTTTCCGTCATCCGATACGCAGAGCAGCAAGCCGCCATTTTGTAAAGCAAACGACAATGTGACCGTGTTTCGGGCATACCGCACGGCATTTGAGATTAGGTTGTCACATACCTGCGAAACAAACGAACCATCGAGAGACAACTGGGAAACGGATATTCCATTTTGCAAAAGCAGCATTTTTCCATTCTGTACGCACACAATATTGGCGCTTTCATACAGCGAAGATAAGAAAGGCTGCAGCGAAATCCGTCGGTATTCCGGCTGCGTATCTTCCATGCGCCGAAGTTTGCTCATGCTGCTCACATAGGTTTCCATACGGGATATGTGTTTTCCCATAGTGGCGGCGATTTCTCTTGTCTGAAAATGTTCGCTTGTCTGCAGCATTTCATTGTACCCCTTCAATACCGTAAGCGGGGTACGCAAATCGTGAGCAAAGGCCGCATTAAGTTGTTTGCGTTCCTCGACCTGCCGCCACATTTCAGAAAAGTTTCCCGCAAGAGTAATTCGCATGATTTCAAAGGAGGCGCATAATTGTCCCAATTCATCTTTGCTGTCATATTCGATGGAAAAATCCAAATCATTATTTGATATCTTTTCAGAAGCCTCCCGTAACTCCGTAAGCGGTTTTTTCAGTTTATTCCGGTAAAACAACAGTACGGCGGCTATGATACATAATGCAGAATAGACGGGGGCGGCCATCACGGGAAATATCTCCAACAGAGTGATGAGGCTTTCGTCCCGTTTAGACATGGGAACAGTCGTATCACCAATAAAAGCGCCGTCGCCCAACTGTTCGCCCTGTTCATTCGTTAAATAATACTTTTCACCTGTTAAGGGATAGGATGACCTAATCTTATCCGCAGCGCAGCCACATATCGAAAAAGACATTACCGAAAGAATTAAGGCGAGCAAAGCAAAGATAATAACATAAAATATAAGACTTTTTCGGAGAGACAAATCCCGTCCGGGCCGATTTATTTTATCCACTTGTACCCACACCCCCAAACAGTTTCAATATATACTCTGTCTGTATGTGCTGCGATTTTTGCCCGTATTCTGCGGATATGTTCGGCCACAACGCTGCTGTCTCCGTCGCTGTCATATCCCCAAATACGCTCATAAATCCGCTCTTTGTCAAAGACCTGTCCCGGATTTTGGGAAAGCAGTTCCACAATATCAAACTCTTTTTTGGCAATGCCAATACGCTCGTCTGAAAAAAACAGACAACGCTCCGAATAGTCAATCGTTAAATCGCCTGAAAACCGAAGCTGCGTTTCAAAAGTGTGCCGTGCTTCCCTGCGCAGGTGTGCCCGTACTCTTGCTTCAAGTTCGGCAAGGGAAAAAGGTTTTACAATGTAATCATCACCGCCAACAGCAAAGCCTTTGACTTTGTCAGCCTCTTCAATTCGCGCAGTTAGAAAAAGGATGGGACAGGATATGTGATTTCGGATGCGTTTGCAGACCTCCATCCCGTCCAGTCCGGGCATATTGATATCAAGCAGAATAATATCCGGCTGCTTTTCCACCTGTTTGAGAGCTTCTGTTCCATTCGCAGCAGATAAGACTAAAAAGCCTTTGCTTTTAAAAAAGCTCTCAAGCATTGCTACAATATCCTTTTCATCGTCAGCTATCAAGATTTTCGTATTCATTTTCTACACCTCCTCAAAAGTTAAGTATAGAAGTTAATTTTCTATTATTTATCTACTTTTACATTTTCTTCCCATTTCTTCCGAAACAGCCCGGCTATCCCTCTTCCTTATTCATGCTGATAATAAGCTCACTTTTGATGCCGTTTAACTCAATAATATTATCCGTATCGGGCACATCAAACCTTTCGGACGGTTTTCCGTTTTTCTCATAAGAGATGCTTGTTCCAATCCCCTTTTTAACAGCGGTAAAGATTGTTCCATCCGGGATACGGATTTTTGAGGTTGCAGACACCTGATTGATGGCTACTTCTCCGTTTAAAGGCTGGCAAGCTATTTCCATATCAAGGTTACAGTTTATCTCTACCATGCCAAATACATGATTCATAATGACGTTTGGCGTCTTTACATCAAGCTCTATGCTGTCGCACTCTAAAGAACAGATTTCCACGGTTTCTGCATTAACAGCACATTCGATTTTCTCAATATACGCCAATGGAATTTGAACAAACATATGGAGGTTTTCTTTTGCTGTTGCTTCGGATACGCCGTTCCTGCGGTTTACATCCACATCCATCCGTTTTCGGATGTCGTCAATCTTAACCTTAAAATCATTCTGGAGTGTAGAAAGTGTGTTAGATGCCAAACGGACGCGGATTTTCTCCCCCTTATAGCCAGACAGTGTGAATTGTTTTGCACCGCCAAACTTCATGTCATAGCGTTTTGGTTCGTCAATATCGTACTCCGTAACACTCTCGTAAAGATACTCTGTTGGTTTCTTCGTTCCTTTTTCATTCGAGAACAGTTCGTCAATGGAAATGTCGAACAGGGCCGAAACCGCCATTATATTCTCAATATCAGGAATACCTGCATCGGTTTCCCATTTTGTAACGGCCTGTCTCGATACGCCAAGTTTTTCTGCCAACTGTTCCTGAGACATGCCCGCCTGCCTGCGGATATTTCTTAATTTCTCTGCGAATGTCATATTCGTTACCTCCTTGTTTCATGTCTCTATTATAGAAAACTGCACTTTACACGGCAAGAAAATACAGATGACATTCCAATTTTTTTCGCTACTTTTCGTGGCATATATTTAAGGCGGCGGCAAGTTTCAACACCTGCCGTCGCCTTCGTCTTTTATCCTATAAATTTGTATTCCGTTTCTTTTTCCTGCCGAAAAGAAGACATCCAACCAGTCCGCAGCAGGCCAGAAGCATCACCGTACCCCATAACCATGGACGGCCGGTATCCCCGGTCTGCGGGCTTTTCCCGTTTGTCCCACCGGAAGTACCCGGCTGTGTATTTGTCCCTCCGGGAACCTTCTCCGCCAGAACATAATAACCGCTGTGATTCGTCTGGAAGGTCATTTTCTTCCCGTTCACGCTGCTGTCCATCACGGTCACAGCGCCGTCCGCAGCCACGCCGCAGACCATCGGTTCGCTGTAATCCTTCAGCGTTTCCACGACTACCGTAACCGTACCGGTAAGCTCAGTGCGCACGCCCCGGCTGTCCACAAAATAGATGTCCATCGGATAGATATGCGTACCATACGGCGCGACGCATTTCTCAAGCCAGGCCACAAGCTCCGAATCCGTAATCGCCCGGACCACCAGCCACAGGCCGTCCTCCGGGATGCCGGTAACGGTAATCTTTGTGCCGTCTTCCAGCGTCACCGTGGCGCTTCCGTTTTCTGCGGGAGCGGTGGCAGTTTCCGGGTCATCCAGGTTTTCATCACGGGTATAAGCGTCCACAGCTTTTAAATCCATACTGCCGTCCCCGTTTACCGCAATGGTCAGGTCAATGTTCGTGCTGCCCGCCTCCGGCGGTTCGATGGTGAGTTCACCAATACCGATGATATTGCCGTTTTCATCGGTAATCACCGTCGGATAGGTTCCAGGCGGCACATCCGGGATGGTAAAATGACCGTCCGCGTCGGTCGTCCCGGTATTCCCGCCGATATCCACCGTTGCTCCGGAAATTGGATTGCCGTCCGCATCGGTGATGGCGCCGCCCACGGTGTAGCCATCCTCTGCAGACGCCTCTGCATCCTCAAGCACCGCCTCTAATGTGGCGTCTCCAATCAGGGCCGGAGCCGTAAAGGTGCAGCCCGCCATTTGGCCAGTCACATCTTCGCCATTGTAGTACAGCTTGCTAAGCTCCTTGCCCCTGTCGGGAACAATCCACCAGGTCTGGACTTTTTGGCGCTCAATCAGCACCGTTCCCCCGCAAACCTTATTATTTGTAATAACTCTGCCGCCGTCAGCCTCCACCGTGACGGTATGGCGTTCCGGCACCGTCGTACGGATGGTCACTTCGTCAGCAAAGGCCGTCACGCTCATGCCGCAGGTCAAAACGAGAGCCAGCAGCAGAGACACTATTCTTTTCAATCGACTTCACCTCCTGTCTTTCCGTCAATCCGTTCTTGGATTTACGGCGTCACTTCTCCATAGGAGATGGTAAAGGTCACAATGTCAGAATAGTCCCCGGCATAGGCCGCGTTCCATGCGGCCTGGGTGATGTCGATGGTCAGGTCGGTGCTCTCCCCTTCTTTCTGATACTCTTTGGAGGAAAACACCCCGTCCCCGCTGTTGACGGTATAGGCAATGGTCCTGGTTTTATCCGCCGCGTTTTTCAGCTCGCCGCTGGCGCTCAGCGTCACCTCGACGGCGTAACCGGGATTGATTTGAGCGGCGGTCAGTTTGATGGTGCCAAACCTGGTGGAGGTTTGGTTAAACTGTACCTGCATATCCCCTGGAATGGTGACGGTGTAGGTAGGTTCGATGGAGGTGGTCACCGTTACATCCGCTGTTTTTGGGTCACTGTCCTGGTCAATCTCCGCAGCGAAGGCGGAGACAGACATGGACATGACCAGAGAAAGAATCAAGAACAGAACAATCCATTTTTTCATGTTCGTATCCTCCTTCTATTACGGGTTCGCAGACGTCCGGTTCACAATGGCGATGGTAAATACCACGGTATCGCTGTAGTCGCCCGCGTAGGTGGGGTCGTTTGCGGCAAAGTGGAGGGTGCTGGTCTGCGCGGTCTGGCCGGTTTCGAAGGTGGCGACCACACCGTTATTTTCAATTTCCGTGTTGTTCACCGTGACGGTGTAATCCAGGGTGGCGCTCTCACCAGAGGTCAGGACAAACTTGTCCTCGCCATCCCCGGCGCTCAACTTTACCTGGATGCTCTGGCCGTTCAGCAGACGCACGCCTGCGGAGGCGGTGATGTTCTCGTCCTGCTCGTAGGTGACGGCGCCGGTGCCGGTATCGGTTTTCTTGTCCAGCTCCACCTTGGTCGGGATAGTGACGGTATAGGTAGGTTTAACACTGAACTCTACGGCGGTACTGGCGGTGCCAGGGTTTGGGTTGCCATTATCATCGGGTTCAATCGTGCTATCCGCGAAAACATTCACGGAGAGGGACATGGCCAAAACAAGGGCCAAAGCAATACTCAGTAATTTTTTCATATTGGTTTCCTCCTTCTGTTACGGGGTGGTTTCAGGTACTTCATCCACGGACACGTTGAAAGTCACGGTACCGCTGTAGGTGCCCGCATACTTGACAACTTCCGTATCCGCCAGGGCAAAGGTCAGGCTGTTGGAGCCGCTGGCAACCGCGTTGGCGGTGGTGCTGGCCGGGTTGACGGTCAGGACGGTGTTACTCGCCTCTGCCGTAGTAATGTCCGTCGTGCCGATTTTCACCGTATACTTCAACTCCGCGCCCTCGGCGGTTTTGACCTTAAAGTCGCTGTCGCCGTTGGTGTTCTCAATGGTCACATTGATGCCGGTCAGCTTGACCACCACCTGCTTGCCCTTCTCAACCTTGACGCCGCTGGCGCTGACGGTAACGGTATTGGAATTATTAGTGCCGTCAATGGTCACGCTGGCCGGGATGGTGACGGTGTAAGCTGGGGCGACGGAGTAGTTGACGGTGGTTTTACCGGTTTTGTCGGTGTCCTGGGTGATTGTGGTGTTCTGGGTGGTGTTGCCGGTGTCATCGTCACCCGCCGCGAAAGCGGTCACAGACAGGGAAAGCGCCAGTGCGAGGGCCAAAACAATGCTAAGTAATTTTTTCATGCTAAAATCCTCCTAATCAATATTTGAATCTATCAAAATGCGCGAAGCACATTCCAACTAATCTGTGCCGTCAGTGGAATCGGCTGTTTCCACGCTGACGGTGAAGGTGACAGTGCCGGTGTAGCTGCCGGAATATTTCACCACGGCATTTTCTGCCAGGTTGAAGGTCAGGATAGACGAGCCGCTGCTATTGGCCTTGCCGCCCGCCACCGTCAAAACGGTGTCGTCCACTTTGACCGGTGTTTTTTCCTCATCCGTTCCCTTGGTGACGGTATAGGCCAGGGTTTCGGTCTCGTCGTCTTGCAGAACCAGGGTAAAGTCAGTGCCAGTGCCGTC
>CABUAW010000025.1 GCA_902489645.1 uncultured Lachnospiraceae bacterium
TTGATTACAAACACATGAAAGAGGTTGCCAATGTCTTGAAACAAGTCAGGGATGCGGGTATTACCTTGTATGTCATCACCCATGACCTTGAGCTGCTTTTAGATTGTTGTACGGATATTGTCCATTTTGAGGACGGCTCCATCATCGACCAATTTCAAATGGATGAAGCCGGTCTTGAAAAAATTCGAAACTATTTTATAAAGGGGGTATCTGCAAAATGAAGGAGGAAAAGAAAGAGTCACCATAGGAACCTTATGGGGATAAAACAATTATAATGCAAGAAAAAACGCCTTCCGGGTGGAACGGAATGAATTTATTGAAAGCCAGAGGTACGGATAGAATCAGCCTCTGGCTTTTCGTTTATTTCCGCCGTGCCATTTTACGGTATTCTGCGGGGAACAGCCCTGTACTTTTTTTGAAAGAATTTGCAAATCTTCCGGCATTGCTGTATCCGATGGCCGCCGCAATCTGTTCAATCGTAAAATCTGTTGCTGTAAGCAAGCTTTCTGCATGGCTTAACCGGCGCTGTTCAATATATTCCGTAACCGTACAACGGTATGCCTGCTTAAATAGGGTTTTGAATTTCGTCCGGCCCATACAGGCAATATGACAAAGATGCTCCACCGAAATACTGTTGTTAAAATGGTCGTTGATATAAGCTGCAACATTTTCAAGAGATTTCATATCCTGATTTGAAATTTGCACTTCAACAACATTTTTTTGCCTACGATTATATTCGAGAATGAGCGAAAGCGCTTCGGCCACCTTTCCCTCATAAAAAAGTTTTGCGGCAATCCCATCCCCTCGATAATGCCAAATCTGTCGCAGCAGATGAACCATTTCCGGAAAGTTATCGGACCACGAAATATTATGAAAAGCCTCATGGAGGTCGGTATATACGCTTGGAAAGGTTTCCTTTAAATATTGCTCATAGTATGCGGGCATGATTTCAATATCAATCGTGCGGATAGGAATATTTTTGTGAACCAGCGTCTTACATGGAGACAGCCCTCCGATAAAGCATTTGACACACCCGGCCGTCAGGCGGCGGTATGGGGAAATTTCCTCTCCGGATATGGATTCGTAATAGCAAATTCCTAAACACTCTCTTGACTGCAAATCGAAAAATGAATCTTCATAAAAATAGAAATCATGGATTTTTATATCGTATAAATTCTTTTGACCATAAACCCAATACACACCTTCTCCAATCTTGGACGGAATGGAATAGAGCTTTCCTATCGGGTTAAATGAACCGTTAGCGGGTTCCTCACAGAATCCATTTTCAAGCAGTTTATGCTGATAATAGTTTTCAATGTCTGCCATAGCACACCTTCCTTTCAGACACATTGGTCGGTTTATCATACGGATTGGTCGATAATCCGGCAAAGCTATTGGATAATCCGGCCAAATGCAATAGAATGTTTACGGATGTTAGAGAAAACTAACCAAATCATATCACGCTGTTGCCGCAAAGTCAACAAACGTATGTAAACATTATGAAAATGGAGGATGATACTATGTCGAACCAATCGCAAAACAAAAAAGGGCTGACGGTGAAAGACTTAATTGTTATGGGCGTATTTGCCGCTCTTTTGACCGTTTGCTCGATGATTGGCGGAGTGGTCTTTGCAATTACTCCCACACTTACTTTTTACTTTTCCATTGGTGCTGCTTTACTGCCGGGACCTGTTTTTCTGTTGCTGCTGGCAAAAGTGCCGAAGAAAGGTGCGCTTTCCATTATTGGTACCATCATTGCAATTTTGAGTTTAGTGTTGGGAATGCACTGGGGAATGTGTCTCGGTGGATTGATTGCGTCCGTTCTTGCTGACACCGTGGCCGGAATTAAAAATTATCGCAGTAAGAAAATGAATATCCTTGCCTACATTATTTATTCTTTTGGACCAACCGGAACCTATGTTGCCTATTTTGTCAATCCGGAAGCATGGGCAAACACGATGTTGAAGAATGGAACAACACAGGAATATATCAACACGATGAATGATACGGCCTCCGTGATGGTTCTTGTCATTATGGTTCTTGGGACAATTCTCGCCGCAGGGCTTAGTGGCTTTGTGGGAAGTAAACTGCTGAAAAAGCAATTTGAAAAAGCGGGTATCACGGCATGATGTGGGCAGTACAAGGAAAAACGGTGCGCTTTGACCCTCGCACTAAAATCCTATTGCTGATATTCAGCATGATTACAGCAACGACGGTTTCCAATCTCCGATTTGAGTGTGTATTGATTTTACTCATTGCCGGTTTGGGTATCCTTTGTGGAAAAATTCGATATTCTTTGACAGGAACCGGCGTTTTCATGGCGCTGTATCTTTTCACAATGCTTTATCTTCAAGATGGTAACGGGATGGTACACACCATGTTTATTGCGTGGCTTAGTCTTGTTTTTAAGGTATACCCTTGTGGGATGCTGACCGGAATCACAATCTCTACCACAAGAGTAAATGAATTTTTATCGGCAATGAATAAGATGCATATTTCTAAAAAGGTCGTTATTCCATTGGCAATTATGATTCGCTATATTCCCACTGTTCGTGAGGATTGGAGATGCATAAAAGACGCCATGAGGCTAAGGGATGTATCTCCGTCTTTCATAGGATTTATAAAAAGTCCGGGAATGACCATCGAGTGCCTCTATGTACCGCTTTTAATGGCCGCGTCAAAAGCGGCTGACGAGCTTTCGATTGCGGCAGTCACAAGGGGAATCGAAAATCCCCGTTCAAGAACTTGCCTTGTTCAGATACAACTGTCTGTGCAGGACTATCTGGCGATAGCCTGTTTTATGGCCCTTTGTGTGGCCGGATTCATTTTATAGGAGGGCATGAGATGATTGAATTGAAACAGATTTATTTTTCTTATGCGGCCGGAACGGGCGGCAGCCTTGAAAATATAAACTTAACCATAGGCAGCGGAGAATGTGTTTTACTTTGCGGACGCTCTGGGTGTGGGAAAACCACAATTACCCGTTTGATAAACGGCTTGATTCCGGGATTCTTTTCGGGAGAATTAAAGGGGGATGTGGCAATAGACAATGAGAGTGTTTCAGGTACTCCCATATACAAAATTTCTTCTCGTGTGGGAAGTGTCTTCCAAAACCCCCGCACACAATTTTTTAATGTGGATACCGACAGTGAAATTGTTTTTGGCATCGAAAATGAAGCGGTTCCCCCGAAAGAACTCCACAAAAGGCTGGAAGAAACAGCAGATGCTTTACACATCAATTCTTTACGGGGAAGAAGCATTTTTGAATTATCAGGCGGAGAAAAGCAGAAAATTGCTTTTGCATCTGTGTATGCCATGAATCCGGATGTCTATCTTTTGGATGAGCCATCCTCAAATCTTGATATGGCCGCAATTAAAGAGTTGAGGGAACACTTACGGTTGATTAAAGCGCAGGGAAAAACGATTTTGATTGCGGAACATCGTTTGTATTACCTAATGGACATAGTTAATCGTATGGTGTATCTGGAGCAGGGACACATTGCAGGTGAATTTACTCCGAAGGCATTTCAGGAACTGTCCGAAAATACCCGTAAGGAAATGGGACTTCGCGCCGTTGATTTAAAAGCAGAAGCTCTCGGCAAGCGGAAACCTGTCCGCGCAGAGCCGGTTTTAGAATTAAATAATATCGCTTTGTTCTACAAGAAACAGCCGATTCTTGAGCGCATCAATATGAAAGCCGCACCGGGAGAAGTAATTGCCGTAGTCGGCCATAACGGCGCAGGAAAAACAACTTTTTCCCGCGCTTTATGTGGTTTACACAAAGATTGTTCCGGTGAATTTCTTTGGAATGGTATCCGGCAAAATGATAAAGACCGCTTGAAACGTTCTTATATGGTGATGCAGGATGTGAACTATGAACTATTTGCGGATAGTGTTAAGGCGGAGTGTTCTTTCGGCATCCGCAATCCGTCGGCCGCTCTTATAGAGGATACCATTGGGCGGCTGGGGCTAGTGCCATATCAGGACAGACACCCCAACACCCTTTCCGGGGGACAGAAACAGCGGGTGGCGGTTGCCGTCAGTATGATTTGCGGAAAGGAGCTTTTGGTGTTTGATGAACCGACCAGCGGTCTTGACTATGACAGTATGGCGCAGGTTGCGGGCTTGATTCGTAACCTTGCATCTTCTGGGAAAATTGTTTTTGTTGTAACCCATGACTATGAATTTATATGTCAGAGCTGTTCACGGCTGATTCATTTGGATAACGGGACTTTGGCGGCTGATTTGCTGTTGTCGGAACAAAATGAGAAGAAAATTCATACGATTTTTGGTTTGGAGGAGGTTAAGGCGCATGTCTGAAAAAAAAGAAAATCCCATGCTTCTTTTACTGCAATGGGCCAAAAAAGACCGGGTGTACCTGATTGCCTCTGTACTTTGTGCATTTATGGGAGGGCTATTTGCTATTGGCCCCTATATTGGCATATACCGCTTGATGGACGCGTTTCTGTCGAATAGCTGTACAAAGCAGGTGATTATGGATAATGCCGTTTTAATTACAGGAACGGTGATTATACGGCAAATTCTTCAAGGCGTGTCCGGAGTGTTTTCCCACAAAGGGGCCTACGGCGCACTGTTCCGTGTAAGATGTATGATTACGGAACATTTGGCAAAAGTGCCATTGGGGGCATTGGATGAACGCAGAACGGGTGATATTAAAACCGTACTGAATGAGGACATAGAAAAACTGGAACTTTGTTTGGCGCATAATATCCCGGAGTTTATCGGATTTGCCACGGGGCCGATGGTTATTTTTATCTATTTACTGACAATCAACATACCGTTAGCCCTGATATCTTTGATTCCTCTTGTCATAACAATTGTCATTATGGGCGTTTGCTTTGCTTTCATAGCTGGTATCATGCCCCGTGTCCGGGCGGCAATGGCAAATTTCAATTCCGTTATGATTGAGTATATCGGCGGAATGAAACTGATAAAAGCCTACAATATGGGCAGCCGTTCATTTCAAAAATTTTCAGATGCCATTGAAGAAGAAAATCATATCTGGAATACGGTTTCCAAAAAGACGGGGCCGTTCTATGCAGCGTTTATTGTAGTACTGGAGTGTGGGATGGCGTTGCTCGTTCCCATCGGCGGTCGGTTCTTTTTGAATGGTTCTATTTCGGCCAGCATCTTTTTGCTGTTCGCTTACATTGGCTCTTTGTATTTATCGGAACTTTTGCCCTTACAGCAGCTCTCGATGGAGCTGGCTCAGGCATTAAACGGAGTGGTAAAGGCAAAGCAGATTCTTGCTCTTCCTGTTTATGAAAGTGCCGGGGAATTCCCGGAACACTACGATATTGCCCTGAATCATGTGCGGTTCTCGTATGACGGGAAAACGGATGTATTAAAGGACTGCAATCTGCACATTGCGCAAGGCGAAAAGATTGCCGTTGTCGGAGCATCCGGTGCGGGGAAAAGCACAATGATTGAACTGATTTCCCGTTTCTATGATGTGGGGGACGGAGAAATTCTGATTGGCGGTAAAAATGTAAAAGAAATAGACGACACGAAGCTGCTGGATAATATTTCGATTGTCTTTCAGAAAACATTTCTTACCCGTGAAAGTGTTCTCGAAAATATCCGTATGGGCAGTAAAGCCTCTTTAGAGGAAGTGCGGGCGGCGGCAAAGGAGGCGCAGATTGACGATTTTATCATGTCTCTGCCGGACGGTTATGACACGAAAGTTGGCAGCTTTGGCTCCCGCTTTTCCGGCGGTGAGCGCCAGCGCATTGCCATTGCAAGGGCAATCCTTAAAAATGCACCGATTCTGATGCTCGACGAAGCCACAAGTGCGGCTGACCCGGAAAATCAGGTTGAGATTGATAAAGCGATGGAAAACCTGTGTAAAGGAAAGACCGTTATCATCGTCGCCCATCGGCTCGGTGCAGTCAAGATGTGTGACAAGGTAGCGGTCGTAGAAAATCACACCGTAACAGCATTCGGCACGCATGCAGAGGTATTGGCCTCAAATAGTTACTATCAGACTGCATGGCAGAGCTATAATGCTGCACGAAAAGTTGCCTACTCACTGAAAGGAGGGAGCCTTGCATGAAAAACGTAAATCCATTTCGGAAAAATGTCCGGTTTGCTTTAGGCGTGATTTTTACAGTGCTTGAGGGGCTATTGTCAGCCAGTGTCTATATGACGCTATACCTGCTGATTTTAATGCTTCTGGATAATCATGTGACAGCGGGAAACCTCCGGAAGCTGACAGGACTGATAGCTGCCATTTTTCTCGTCCGTCTGGCTGTCTATGCCTTTGGCTATACACAGGGACAGATTGGCGGCGGTGCAGTATCCAGACAAATCCGTCTCTTTTTGGGGGATAAATTCAAAAAGATTCCTTTGTCACGATTTACACAGGGACAGGTCGGTCAGTATGTCAATGTTATGACCAGTGATGTATCGGGATATGAGCAGATATTGACACATAAAACGGGGAACCTTGTGAAGAACATTTCACTTTCTGTTATGCTGCTCCTGTTCGTTTGCCGTTTATATCTTCCGGCCGGATTGATTTTGCTGGCGGTGAGCCTGCTGTTTATCCCCAATATGTGGCTGTCCTTTCGGATTGTAAAAAAATATGGAACGGCAAGAAACATGATTTGTGCGGAGGCCGTCAGCAGTATTGTGGAATACATGACCGGGATTCAGACACTTCGCGCTTACAATATGTGCGGAGCTAAGAATCAGACGATTACGAGTGTACTGAAAAATTATAGCGATGTAAGTTATAAATATGAGGCAATGGGGATTCCGGTTGCATTTGCTTTTAATATTCTTACATGGCTGTCTCTGCCAGTCGTTATGCTGGCAGCGTCAAAGCCCTGGCTGGCCGGGACACTTCGCAGCGTGGATTACCTCATGGTTTGTATGATGCCCATGCTGCTTGCAAAAATGTATATGACAATTTCTATTGACCTGTTCGGTTATAAAAATATGATGATTTCTAAGCAGAAAATAGAAAATGTTGTAAACGAGCTGGAAGAAACAGGCGACGATTCTCCTTTTGCAACTACCACCCATGAAATACGTTTTGAAAATGTCCGATTTTCTTACGTAAAAGGCGAACCCGTTTTGCGTGGTGTGAATTTTTGTGCGCAGGCTCAGAAGCTAACCGCGATTGTAGGGGATTCCGGTTCCGGCAAATCAACGATTTTGAATCTGATTGCAAAATACTATGAGGCTGACAGCGGTGTTATCTCTATCGGCGGGAAAAAGATTCAGACATTAGCAGCCGAGCGGGTATTGGAACAGATTTCTATGGTAGCTCAGGATGTATTTCTCTTTGATGATACAATCCGTGAAAATATCCGCCATGCCCGACCGGATGCTACGGATGAGGAAATTGAAATGGCTTGTCTGGAAGCAAACTGTGATGGCTTTATTCGTAAAATGGATAAAGGTTACGATACGCCGGTCGGTGAGAATGGCCATCTGCTCTCCGGCGGTGAGCGTCAGCGCCTTTCGATTGCCCGTGCCATTTTGAAAAACAGCCCTATACTGTTGCTTGACGAGGCAACGGCATCCCTTGACATTGAAAATGAACTGGCGGTAAAGCAGGCAATCGCTAATCTTTTAAAGAACCAGAAAACAGTTGTTATGATTGCCCATACACTTTCTATTGTTAAAAATGCTGACCAGATTCTTGTAGTGTCAGGCGGCAAAATTATTGAAGCCGGTACACACGAGACGCTTTTGGCAAAGAATGGGAAGTATGCTGCTATGTGGAACGCGGAACAGAAACTTTCGGCTTTTTAAAAGCTGAGAGAAAAGGAAACGCCGTCGCTGAATTTCTGGCAGGGTGTTTATCGTTTTATGCAATAGCTTGGAAGGTTCTGTTTCCATGATAAGCTCATCAACGCTTTTCGGCTTGAATATCGCCCGCCTGTTCAGCGTCTCCTCATAGACCTTTTTATGCTCTTTATGCCTTTGGTTGGATTGCTGTAAGTTACGGTTTTTTCCGTTCCAACTGCCGAAACTCAAAATACAATGTTTCCGATACTTCTAAATCTTGAAATTCTCCTCAAATTTCTCAATGGGCGACATATGGAAGCACTCATTTTTATACAGGTTACAAAACTTGCATTTATTATAGGTGCAGCCAGAAGTAGCCTGTATGATAACTGAGTGTGCTTCATACGGCGGTCGCCAAGTTCTGCCGGTAAAGTGCATGGTTATTCCTCATCCAGTTTATAAGTGATGGACACTTTTTCTGTATATTTGCAATTCTTCTTCGCTGACATTTTCTATGATTTCATCGAGAAATGATAGCAGCTTTTTCTTATCTTTTGGCAGTTGTCCGTGAAACTGATACGCATTGGAAGCTCCCATTGCTGCAATGATTGTAGGTATTCGTAAATTTTCAATGAGTGTTCGGACTTCCTTGTATTTTTCAAGTTCGCTTTCCTCCTGCCAATTTCCACGCTGTATTTCAGCGCAAAGCTCTGAGTCAGGATATATGGTAAGCATATTTGTTCCGATGAGCGTAGGATGTATTTGATTGCATGTTTCAGCAGTCAGTTTTGCCCCGATTTCTCCACGACCTGCTCCAGAAATGCTTACCAGATAGAAGAAACTGTAATGAATGCCTACGGTATCCAATCTCTGGCACTGCTTTATAATGTCAGAAGAAGTATATCCCTTATTCATAAACTGTAGGGCTTCATCATCACCTGTTTCAATTCCTATTGTCAGACCGTCATAACCCATATTTTGAAGCCGTGTAAGTTCTTCATCGGTTTTAGGTGTAATATCTGTAATCCTTGCAAATGAGCCGATAGATTTTACTGATGGAAGATACTTATGAATAAGCTCTGCAATCGTCCGCAATTTATCATAGGACAAGACGAAAGGATTTGCTCCCGTCAGAAATACCCTGTCAATGCTATGACCATTCCAACTTTTGATTGCCTTTTGTACCTCCTGTAAATCATCCTCAATGTCCTCTATTGTGGACATTCTGAATTTGAACGGCAAATCATTATACAGAGTACAAAACTTACATTTGTGATGTGTACAGCCGGCCGTTACTTCCAATAAGAGCGATGTTGCTTCATATGGTGGTCGCCAAATTGTTCCTGTGTAATGCATAAACACATCTCCTTTTCTGTGATTTATCCTAATTATACTTGCGTACAATGATTTTACAAGTACTGTACTTTTTTGTAGTACAAGCTTAATAAATTGTACATTGATTTTTGACAGGATGTATGTTACATTGTTCAGGGAAAGGAGTGGCTGGAATGAAAAAAAGCGCATTAGCCGTTGAACGCTGCAAAACAGTTTCTACCATACAAAAAATCTTAGGCGGTAAATGGAAAATCGAAATTATTTACTATATCGCCTTTCAAGACATACATCGTTTTGGAGAACTTCGCAGGCATATTGGAGATATTACGGAATCAAGTTTGACAAAACAGCTTCGTGAGTTGGAAGCAGACGGATTTATCACTCGATATGATTACAAAGAAGTCCCTCCACATGTGGAATACAATCTTACTGACTTAGGAAAAAGTTTTATTCCAGTCTTTGAACACATGAAGCAATGGGGCGATGAAAATCTCAATATGTAAGAAAGGGTTAAAAAATAACCTTCTGACAGAAAAATTTCATATATACAACTGGATGCTTGGTGATAAGTATGTTCCCATCATTGTAATCCGGCATGATAATGATGAAGGAAATGATTTGGGCAACGCTATCTATACGAGAACTTTTCGAACATCAATATCAGATGGAAAGGGGAACTATTTTAAGGTTCCGCTTTTTGAGCATGTAGATATACATGTCATCAAAAAGCTTTATCGATATGATTATGAATGGTTAAAGGAGTAGATAGACGGGGCAGACGTCAATGAATACACGGCAGAATATTTAAATCAGGCTGCGTTAAAACTAATTTCCATTTTTGATGAGAATAAAGACTGCAAAGCGTTGGATTTAGCGCAGTATCAATTTGATAAGATAGATAGTGAAACACAAGGATTTATAAAGACATATCCTATTTATTGTTTGTATGAGTCACTATCAAAAAATGAATATAAGGAAAACTATGGAAGTATGTGGTATAAGGCCAGATGTTTTAGGAAGTCTATGCGCAGATATTTAAGCTAAGACATATCTATATGATACTACGTGATATGATTGAACAAGTCTGAAGAATAATGTTCCCCGATATCTTGTGATTGATTCCAGCAAGGCTGAAAAAGAGAAAGCGGTATCTACGAGAGATGTAATTGCTATATCCGAACATCTGCTTCAGCAGAATATAGAGTCATATAAATAGTTTGCAAAATGATTATTTTAACAAAAAAGTAGATGTTGATGCTTCATGACCGTCTTATTGAGACTATGGGAAGAAGTTCCTTTTAAATTGACATGGACGCATTATTTAACTTTAATGCGAATTGAAAAAGCAGATGAAAGAAATCTTTATGAAATTGAAGCTTATAATGAGGGATGGGACTACCGAATTTTACAAAGATAGTACCATTCCAGTCTGTATGAAAGACACACATTGAATAGAAATAAGAAATCAGTACTCCAATTGGTGCAGAACGGAAACGTAGTCAGAAAGCCATAAAATTTGTTGAAACAACCAACAGTTTTAAAATTTCTTGGGATGGAAGAAAAATCAGAGTATAATGAAAATGCTTTGGAAAAAGACTGTAAATTCCCGGATTGAAATGCCGGATTTTTGTGAGCGAAGTGTTTTTGAAAGCCTTGTAAATGGCTTAATCCACCGAGATTATCTGGTAAATGGCAGCGAAGTTCATATAGATATTTTTGATGACCGCCTTGTGATTTATTCTCCGGGCGGGATGCCTGACGGGACTAAAATACAGGAAAGAGACATTGATACGATTCCTTCTACGAGGAGAAACCCGGTATTGGCAGATATTTTTGGACGTTTGGGATATATGGAACGCCAAGGCAGCGGATTAAACAAAATCCGTGAGGCGTATGAAAACGCTGCCAACTATAAGGAAGGGATGGAGCCGGAATTTTATTCAGACAGAGTGTTATTCATGGTGACATTAAAGAATCTGAATTATAAAATGTCATTAAATGAAGCTAAAAATGAAGCTAAAAATGAAGCTAAAAGTGAAGCTAAAAACATTGGATTAACAGAAATTGAAGAAAGATTATGTGAATTGTTGAAGGAAAATTCTAAAATAACACAATCAGAAATTCAAAAACAGTTAGACCTTTCCAGAAGCAAAGTTCAAAGAACAATGAAAAAACTGGTAAACGAAGGAGTTATTGAGAATATAGGCTCTCATAGAAGCGGACAGTGGAAAGTTAAAAAATTTTAATTTATCGACGAATACCTCTTTCTGTGCTATGATAATCAATATATTATCATAGATGACAGAAAGGGGTATTTTCTATGGAAGATACGTCTGAAAATAAAGCAATTAAGCATAAAAAACATATTAGTGCGGGTCTGTTGGCCCATGTGGATGCGGGAAAAACGACGCTGGCCGAGGGGATTCTTTATCGAAGCGGCAGTATTCGCAGGCTTGGCCGGGTAGACCATGGAGATGCCTTTTTAGATACCTATGCTCTGGAACGGAGCCGGGGAATTACAATTTTTTCAAAACAGGCGGAGTTGACGGTAAATGATTTGTCCATAACCTTGTTGGATACACCGGGGCATGTGGATTTTTCAGCGGAGATGGAGCGGACGCTCCAGGTTCTGGATTATGCTATTTTGGTTATCAGCGGGGCCGACGGTGTTCAGGGGCATGTGCAGACCCTTTGGCGGCTTTTAAAACGTTATCGGGTTCCGGTATTTTTATTTATAAATAAAATGGACCAGGAGGGAACGGACAGAGAAAAGCTTTTAGAGGAATTAAACGGACGCCTTTCAGAGCGGTGCGTGGATTTTGGAGAAGGCGAGGGCAGCGAATCCTTCATGGAAAATGTGGCCATGTGTGATGAAAGTCTGCTGGAAAGTTTTTTAGAACAGGGGATTATTGAAAAAGAAGGAATTATCGATGCGATTGCTCAGAGAAAGGTATTCCCATGTTATTTCGGTTCCGCATTGAAGATGGAGGGGATTGATGAACTTCTGGCCGGAATTGAAAATTATACCCGGATGCCGTTGTATGGAAAGGCTTTTGGCGCACGGGTTTATAAAATTTCCAGAGATGCCCAGGGAAATCGTCTGACCCATATGAAGATTACCGGCGGTGTGTTGAAGGTAAAAATGCCTCTGGGAAACGGTGAAAAAGCGGACCAGATACGGATTTACTCCGGGGCGGGCTTTGAGACAGTCAATGAGGTCTGTGCCGGAAGCATTTGCGCGGTGACAGGACTTTCGGATACCTGGGCCGGCGAGGGCATTGGTTTTGAAGGGCAGGGCGCCGCACCGGTTCTTGAGCCGGTCCTGATGTATCAGATTGAACTGCCGGAGGGAATGAACGTCCATGACATGTTTCTGAAATTGAAACAGCTTGAGGAAGAGGAACCTCAGCTCCAAATTGTCTGGGACAATGAATTGGGAGAAATCCATGCAAAGGTCATGGGAGAAATTCAGATAGAAATTTTAAAGAGTCTTATTGCGGAACGCTTCAATGTGGAGGTGAATTTCGGAACCGGCAATATTGTCTATAAAGAAACGATAGAAACGACGGTCGAAGGGGTTGGACATTATGAACCATTGCGTCATTATGCGGAAGTGCATTTGCTTTTAGAGCCGGGAGAACCGGGCAGCGGCTTGCAGTTTGACAGCCTTTGCAGTGAGGATGCGCTTGACCGGAACTGGCAGCGTTTGGTGTTGACCCATCTGGCTGAAAAGAATCATCGGGGCGTTTTGACGGGAGCGGAAATTACGGATATGAAAATCTCGCTGGTGGCCGGCCGGGCCCATGCAAAGCACACCGAGGGCGGTGATTTTAGGCAGGCAACGTATCGGGCGGTGCGTCATGGATTGAAACAGGCCCGTTCCGTGCTGTTGGAACCGATATACGAATATCATCTGGAGGTTCCGTCGGATAAAGTGGGACGGGCCATGACAGACATACAGAAAATGTATGGAACTTGCTTGCCGCCGGAGACAGAAGGAGATATGGCGGTCATTACCGGGACGGCTCCGGTAGTGACGATGCGGGAGTATGCGTCAGAGGTAACGGCCTATACTAAGGGAATGGGGCGGCTGACCTGCACGCTTAAAGGTTATGCACCGTGTCATAATGCGGAAGAAGTCATCGAAGCTGCGGGGTATGATGCGGAAGCGGATTTGGAAAATCCGACGGGTTCCGTATTTTGTGCCCACGGCGCCGGATTCAACGTTCCGTGGTACGAGGTGACGGACTATATGCATTTGGAAAGTTTCTTAAAATCTCCGGCGGATTCCGGGATAGAGGAAGCGGCAGAAGATGCGGCCCGGCGGCCTGGAAATGGAGGAAATACGGGCGGTGTCTCCGGTTCCGGTCTGGCGGAGGATAGAGAGCTTGAGCAGATTTTCGAGCGGACCTACGGCCCGGTGAAACGCAGAGAATGGCAGCGGCCTCAGATACGGGAGTTTGTTGAAAGAAAACCGGAGAAGAAACCGGAGGAAAGCTATTTACTGGTCGATGGGTATAATATTATTTTTTCATGGGAAGAACTGCGGGACCTTTCGGAAGTGAATATTACCAGTGCCCGCAATGCGCTGATGGATATTTTGTGCAATTATCAGGGATTTCGGAAGGACACGTTGATTCTTGTCTTTGATGCCTATAAAGTCGAGGGAAATCCGGGACAGGTGTTCAAATATCACAATATTTATGTGGTTTACACAAAAGAAGCGGAGACGGCCGACCAGTATATTGAAAAGACGGTTCATCGGATGAACCGGAAATATCAGGTCACTGTGGCGACCTCCGATGCTCTGGAACAGGTCATCATACTTGGGCAGGGGGCGCAGAGGTTATCAGCCCAGGGACTGAAAGACGAGGTTGAGCAGACCTGCCGGGAAATCCGGCAGATTCTTGAAGAACGGCGGGAGAGTCATAAAAATTATTTGTTAAATGCACTTCCGGAGGATATGGCGGAATTCGTTGAGGATGTCCGCCTTGGAAAGAAAAAATTTGATTGACGGCATATCAGGCCGGAAGGTCAACGATATAAAAGGTAAATGACAACAATCTGAAGTATAAGGATGAGTGGAATACCGATAACAAAACGGGGATGTCTGGTTTTATGATGAAAGCTGTACATCCCCGCTTCTGCGCCAATGCTTCCGCCGGCGAGAGCGAGAATAAAAAGAGTGGATTCGGCAATCCGCCAGCGTTTTTTAATCGCACGGCGTTTGTCAATGCCGAAAATAATAAAGGTCGATATATTGATAATAATGAGATAAATGATTAAAATAATAGTTAAATTCATAAAATGCACCTGACTTTCTCAGACTATCATAACAGATATGCAAGCATTTGACCAGATTTAACGGAGGGCATATATGAAAAAGAAAATAATATTTTTGGATATTGATGGAACGCTGATGGATTTTCATGGAGAACTTCCCGGTTCGGCGCGTCAGGCGCTTTTGCAGGCCAGGGCGGACGGACACCGTCTTGTTCTTTGTACCGGGCGACTAAAGGCCCAGATATACCGGGAGCTTTTAGAAATGAATTTTGACGGAATCGTTGCTTCGGCCGGAGCCTATGTGGAGTGTGATGGCCATGAAATTTACAGACATGTGTCAGACCTGGCACCGCTGAACCGGCTGGTGGATTTTTTTGAGAATACCCAGACGACTTACATGCTGCAGACAAAAAAGGGTGTGGTAATGACAAAAAGAAGCCGGGATGCTATGGTCCGGCATTTTCTTGATATGGGGATGACGGAAGAGAAAATGGAGAAGGTCATGGTAGCGGATGTCTTTTTAAAAGAGGACCTTCATGACTGTCCCGATGTGGAGAAAATGGCTTATTACGATGCGCCCGTATCCATGGAAAAAGTTCAGGCCGCCATCGGAGACTATTTTAAAGTTGAAGGAGCCAGCTACAAAAGCGGCGAAGGCAGTAACGGAGAGATTACCTGTACCGGGGAAAACAAAGCGACGGGCCTTTGGCGCTATGTGTCCCATATCGGCGGCGATATGGCGGATACGGTTGGCATTGGCGACGGACCGAATGACGGTGAAATGCTTGCCGAAACGGCGGTATCCATCGCCATGGGAAATGCGGACGACGGGTTAAAGGCCATCGCTGACTTTGTCACTGACGATGTGGACAAGGACGGCCTGTGGAAAGCTTTCCAATGGCTTAAAAAGATTTGATTTCCGTCGGCCTGGCAGGATTTAAAGAAACAACTCTGTCGGCCTGGCGAAATTTAAAGAAACAGTTCCACCAGAAAGACTGCGATGCAGGCCGCGGCGGAAACTTTGATGAGGCTGCCACCTTTCCAGGCCACGACGATGGCGGTGATAAAACCGGCCAGAGCGGAGATGAGACTTTGGGTGGCCGATAAAATCGCCGGAAAGGTCATGACGGACAATGTAACATAAGGGACGTAATACAAAAACGAGCGGATAAAGGTATTTTTGATTTCTTTTCGGATAATCGTCAGAGGCAGGAGACGGATAAGATAGGTCACTCCGGCCATGACGAAGATGTAGATGTATATATTATGCGACATAGGTAATTCCTCCTTAAATTCTGTCAATCCTTCGTTCCGGCGGCAGCGTCGGTTTCATCGGAGCCGACGGGAAAGAGGGCGGCAGCGCCTCCTGCAATGAGCAGAGTCAGCAGAATAATCCGAAAACCGGAAGAAATTTGATTGAGAAGCGGTATTAAAGTCAATAAAAAGCTGGCGGCCATGGATATGAGAACGACCCCGGCGATAATCCGGTTATTTTTGGACGGCGGAACGACAACGGCAATAAACATGCCATATAGGGCAACGCCGAGGGCGCTTAATGCCCGGGCCGGCAAAATACTGCCGGAAATGACGCCGAGAAAGGTTCCGAAGGCCCAGCCGGGAGACGCCACAGCGATAACACCATAGCTGTAAAATGGGTTCAGTTTTCCTTCCTTGCAACTGCATACGCCAAAAATCTCATCCGTGTTTCCGTAGGCAATAAAAAAGCGATGGAAAAACGGCGTGTTCTGCGCCAGCTTTTGGGACAGGGCGCAGGACATGAGGCAGTAGCGCAAGTTAATGACGAGCTGGGTAAACGCCATTTCTATGTAACTGGCGGAGGCGGTAATGATGCCGAGACCGGCAAACTGACCGGCCGACGTCAGATTTGTCAGTGATAAAAGTACGGCCTGAAAAGCGGTCAGTCCCGCATTTTTTGCCATAATTCCAAAGGTAAATGAGACGGCCATATATCCGAGGGCAATGGGAATTCCGTCGGTCATTCCCTGCCGAAAGGCTGCTTGATGATTCATAACAATCCTCCCAAATCTAATATAATTTAACAGCAAAATTTATTGTAACACGAACCGGTGATGATGTAAAATATAATCATTTTTATCGCTTGATTTTTTTGAAATGAAAATGGTATAATTTTTGAGTAATGAAAATTACCATGAGAGTGTATAGCAGCCGATGAAATCCACGGCATTGGATTTCTGTAAACGCTGATGTTTCGCGCCATCATCTCTCTGCATATTAAGCACTATGACTTTTGCCATAGGTTGTGTGCTGATGGAGGTGAAATCATGAAACGTGTAAAATCTGCATGTATTTTTCAGACACTCATTTTTCAGCAGAAAGAAGATTTTGGCTATTCGAGAGAACGGGCCGCTGCGTTGAATCATGAAGAAGTCGAAAGATATAAAGCATCGCTTGAAAAGGCACATACCCGCTATCAGATTACAGAAGAAACGGAACAGCCGGATGGCTCTGTGATTATCCGCGTCAGAAAACAGTATAATGAACGGGCAGATGTGAGTGAATATTTTGAAAAATAAACAAAAAGCATAGGAAGTCGGACAGCGGGAGCGTAGAATTTCAGACTGGATTCTACGCTCTATTTTTTTGCGTTTTAAACAGGAGGAATTTATGAATCAGAATAATTATTTAGGAACAGAAAAAGTCGGGAAACTGCTTCGGCAATTTGCCATACCATGTATTTTTTCATTGATTATTTCATGTCTTTACAATATTGTTGACCAGATTTTTGTGGGCAATGGCGTCGGTTATTTAGGAAATGCCGCAACGGGCGTTATTTTTCCGGTTACGGTTATCGGATGGGGCGTTTCACTGCTCTTTGGCGACGGGGCGGCTGCGGCGCTGAGTGTTTCTTTGGGAAGAAATGAGACAAAGGACATTCATCGAAGTGTCGGAAACAGTATGCTGTGTTCGTTTCTTCTGGGTGTTGGAATCATTGCCGTCGGTTATCTTTGGGGCGATAATTTATTACGCTTAATCGGAGCGACGGATGCGAATCTGGCGCTGGCCCATGACTATGGATTTATTATTTACGCGATGATGCCGTTGGCCCTGGTACAGAATACATTGGCCTCGATTATCCGTGCCGATGGCAGCCCCAAATATGCTATGGGAGCCATGCTGGCCGGAGCCGTAGTGAATATTATCGGCGACCCGGTTGCAATTTTTGTACTTGGCCTGGGAATCAAAGGCGCAGCATATGCAACTATTTTGGGGCAGTTTGTCAGCTTTCTCATATGTGCGGCCTATTTGAGAAAAAGTAAAACTTTCCGGGTTTCCCTCAACAGTTTCCGGCCCGATGTCACGCTTTTGAAGCATATCATGGCCCTGGGAACTTCAAGCTTTTTGACCCAGTTTTCGATTGTAATCATAACCGTGATTAATAATATTTTACTGGTCAAATACGGCGCCGTTTCTCCTTATGGGGCGGATATTCCTCTGGCGGCTTTTGTTGTTATAATGAAATTATTCCAGATTGTTTTAAATATAGCTATCGGAATTGCCGCAGGCGCCCAGCCAATCGTCGGATATAATTATGGCGCGGAAAAGTATGACCGTGTTAAAGAATTATTAAAATTAATTATTCGATGGACAGGAATTATTTGTTTGATTTGTACGGTTTTATTTGAGGCTTTTCCATTATTTTTTATCCGGATGTTTGGTGCGGACGGCGAATTATATACCCGGTTTGCCGTGTTGTGTTTGCGAATTTATCTTTCGCTCATTGTTTTTACCTGTATACAGAAGGTATGCGCAATATTTCTCCAGTCTATCGGACATGCCAAAAAAGCGGCCCCGCTTTCTGTTTTGAGGGACGTCCTGCTGATTGCTTTTTCACTTATAGCGCCAATGTTCCAGGGAGTCACGGGTATTTTCTGGGCGGCTCCGATGGCCGACCTTATTGCGATTGTCATAACGGCGATTGTCATGGTGAATTTATGGAAACAATTAGACGGTGAAAACAGGAAGAGCGGCATAGAGATGGTGAAACCGGTTCTCAGGCCATCGCACGACGGCGTTATTGTTACGATTGCCCGTGAGCATGGTACGGCCGGAAAACGTATTGGCCAGTTAGTGGCAGAAAAGTTGAATATTCCGTGCTATTATAAAGAAATGACGGCTCTGGCCGCAAAAGAGAGCGGCCTTGCGAAAGAATTTATTTCAAATATAAATTCCAATGAAAATGCGGTGATGCGGGAGCTTTATCTGAGTTCGGATGTTGTTCAGCAGGCGATTACCGCCCAGGATAAGGTAATTAAAATGATTGCGGACGCCGGTTCCTGTGTGATTATAGGCCGTGCAGCGGATTATGTATTGCGTGAACGTAAAAATGTATTGAAGGTTTACATCCATGCGCCGAAGGATTATCGTATAAAAAAGGTGATGGAAATGTATGGTGATTCGGCGGAGGAAGGACGGAAAAGTATTGAACGCTCGGATGCTGCGAGGGCGGCTTACTATAAAAATATTTCCGGTTTCAAATGGGGCGACGTCCATCAATATGACTTGTGTATTGACAGTTCCATTGGCATAGAGCAAAGTGCGGATTTGATATGTGAATATCTCCGAAAACTCGGATAGAATAAATAAAAGTTGAAGGTCTCGAATCCGGAGGGCTGTGCCTGCCGGATTTCGGGACTTTTTGCTTTGCATTTTCGAAGGTTACGTATATAATAGAAACAGATAAAGCGGAGTTTGACAGAAGGGAGCATATCTGGAATGATAAAGATATACAGAACCGACGATAATTTTATACACGAGGAGGATACCATTCAGGAGGGCGTATGGATACAGATGATTCAGCCGACCAGGGAAGAGGCTATGCGGGTCGCCGAAGAGCTGGATATCGATATTGATGACATTATGGCCGCATTGGATGAAGAGGAAAGCTCGCGTATTGAATTGGAATCCGGTTATACGCTGATTCTTGTCGATATACCGACGGTGGAGGTCCGGCATGATAAAAGGGCATATACGACTATCCCTCTGGGTATCATTTTACTTCAGAATATGATTATTACGGTATGTACGGAGGATACGCCGATTCTGCACCGCTTTGTGAAAGGAAGAGTTAAAGAATTCAGCACAAAGAAGAAGATGCGTTTTGTGTATCAGATTCTTTTCCGGGCGGCTTCACTGTATCAGGCCTATCTGAGAGTGTTGGACAAACGCCGAGTGGAGATTGAAGAACGTATTGAAGGCGACACGGAGGATGTGGATTTGATGGCGCTCCATGAGCTGGAATCCACGCTGGTTTATTTTGCGACATCTCTTCGGGCCAACGGCGTTGTACTGGACCGGCTGACCCGGTATAAACGGCTGGAACAGTACCCGGAGGACCAGGAGCTGCTGGATGACGTTATCATTGAGAATAAGCAGGCGATTGAGATGACCTCCATATACAGAGATATCATTAACAGTACCCGTGAGCTGCTTTCCTCCGTGATTGACAGCCGTCTGAATAATGTCATGAAATATTTGACGTCGATTACGATTGTCATGGCGATTCCGACGGTCATTTCCGGCCTGTACGGAATGAACGTTAATGCGGGCGGCATGCCCTTTGCCAGTTCAATTCAGGGCTTTGGAATTGTATGTATCATTACGCTGTTAATCTGCATACTGGCCCTGTGGCTGCTTCGCAAAAAGAAGATGTTATAGATAATCTAAGAGAAAAGAGGTTTTTCTGATATGAATACAAAAAATGGCTTGATTAAAATGACCTTTTTGGCCATGATGGTTGCGATTGGCGTGGTTATATCCCCGATTTTAAGAGTTGAGGGTATGTGCCCGATGGCCCATTTGATTAATATTGTATGTGCGGTGATGATGGGACCGTGGTATTCATTGTTGTGTGCGACATTGATTGGCATTATCCGTATGATGTTTATGGGGATACCGCCGCTGGCCCTGACCGGAGCCGTTTTCGGGGCATTTTTGTCCGGTGTTCTTTACCGGCTGTCCGGAGGACGGATGATTTTTGCCGTTGTGGGTGAGGTCATCGGCACCGGGATTATCGGGGCGATGGTTTCCTATCCGGTTATGACTTTTATCGTAGGCCGGGAGGGCCTGTCCTTGATGTTTTACGTGCCGTCCTTTATCTGCGGAACGTTGATTGGCGGCAGCGTGGCCTTTATTTTCCTTAAATATTTAAATAAAGGGAAGATGCTGACGAAGATGCAGCAGTTGCTTGGTTCTCCGGTTCAGGAAAAGCCTTCCGATTTGCGCATGGATGCGGCCGGCATCGGTTTTCTTGGAATTATTGTATATTTGGCGGTGATGGTCGTTTCAAAAAATATCTTCCGTCTTGACAGCGTTATGGTGAAGCTTATTCCGGCTGCCGCATTTATTCTTGTAGAGATTATAGCAATTGTTTATTATGTCACCCAGTCGAGTAAGGAGCGGGAGCAGAGAAATGTTTAAGGACCAGATGTTCAAAGAGATTTGCCGGATTCGTGCAGCGGTGCAGCAAAAAGCGCCGCTGATTCACTGTATTACGAATCCGATTTCAATTCATGATTGCGCCAACGTCGTTTTGGCCGTTGGAGGCCGTCCGATGATGGCGGAGCATCCGGCGGAAGTGGAAGAGATTACGGTAACGGCCGGGGCATTGGCTTTAAATCTCGGCAATATTACGGATGCCAGAAAAGCTTCGATATTAATTGCGGGGCGGGCGGCCATGACCCGGAATATCCCTGTCATTTTAGATATGGTAGGTATCGGATGCAGCCATTTCCGGAAGGGGATTCTGGAGGAATTTTTACGTCAGCGTATACAGGGGACGCACCTCGTTTTAAAAGGCAACATGTCCGAACTGAAAGCATTGGCCGGGACGGGCTGCAGTGTCAGCGGCGTGGACGTGGACCCGAAGGATGTTCTTTCGGAGGACAATCGGGCGGAAACAATCGAATTGGCAAAGTCCGTGGCGCGAACCTATGGCGCCGTTGTTCTGGCTTCGGGAAAAACGGATTTGGTGACGGACGGAGAGCGGGTGTGCCTGATAGGCAATGGCTCTGAGATGATGAGCCGGATTACGGGAACAGGCTGTATGCTCAACGTATTGGCGGCCGCTTATATGTCGGCCGGAGAACCGATGGCGGCGGCCACAGCGGCCTGTGTGGTCCTTGGCATCAGCGGAGAAATCGCTGCCCAACAGTGCCTGGAAAATGGCGGCGGCCGCAGCGGCCCGGGGCGGTTTTGCGGAACAGGCAGTTTTCAGATAGCCTTTCAGGATGTATTGTCCTCCATAACAGACGGGGAAATTTGCAGTCGGATGCATATCGATTTTGCTGCCAGTGATACAGAGTGAAAAAATGGGGATAGAGACCGACTGAAAGAAAAAAACGGAGCATATATATAAGTAAAATCAGCAGCCGGAGGCGGCGGATGGAATTGATTGAGAATGGAATAAGGACGCTGAATGACTTTTTGTGGGGCTGGCCGCTCATTGGCCTGCTTCTCGGAACACATCTGTTTTTAACGATGCGGACAAAGGTGATTCAGCGTTTTGTATTTCGGGGGATTCGATTATCCCTGCAAAAAGAAGAGGGGAGCGAAGGAGAGGTCAGTCCCTTTGGCGCACTGACAACGGCGTTGGCATCGACCTTCGGCACGGGCAATATCATTGGTGTGGGAACGGCGATTGCTCTGGGAGGGCCGGGCGCCGTATTCTGGTGTTGGCTGACCGGAATTTTCGGAATGGCGACAACCTATAGTGAAGCCTTGCTGGCGGTAAAGTTTCGGGTCCGGACGCCGGATGGCCGGATGCAGGGAGGGGCCATGTACGTTCTGGAGCGGGGGCTTCATATGCGCGGGCTGGCTCTCTTATTTGCTCTTTTTGGCGGTATGGCTTCCTTTGGCATCGGCTGTGCCGTGCAGGTCAATGCCATTGCGGCGGTCTGTAGGGAGAGTCTGAATATTGCGCCGGAGATGGTTGGCGCTGTGGTGGCCGTGGCGGCAGCCCTTGTGATTTTCGGGGGAATTCGTTCCATCGCCGGGGTTTGTGAGCGGTTGGTTCCGTTTATGTGTTTGTTTTATATGGGAGGCTGTGCAGCCCTATTCGTATTAAATTATGATTATATCCTTCCGGCCCTTCATACGATTCTAAGTATGGCTTTTTCTCCGGGAGCGGCGGCCGGAGGATTGACCGGCGGCGGTATTGCCATGGCGATGCGTTATGGTATTGCCCGGGGACTTTTCTCAAATGAAGCCGGGATGGGTTCGGCGCCAATTGCCGCAGCGGCAGCAAAGACGGACAATCCGGTTCGCCAGGCCCTCGTTTCTTCTACGGCGACATTTTGGGATACGGTTGTTGTCTGTGGGGTTACCGGTCTGGTTTTGGTGAGCAGCATTATGAAAAATCCGGCCATCGATATGGCAATAGCCGGCGATGGCGGTTTACTGACAGCGATGGCCTTTGCACAGATTCCGGTGATTGGTCCGGGGATTCTCACCGTCGGCATCATTACTTTTGCGTTTTCGACTATTCTTGGCTGGGCCTATTATGGGGAACGGTGCGTGGAATATCTGGTCGGACATCGGGGCCTGGCTGCCTATCGACTGCTTTATATTTTGACGGCGGCCGCAGCGCCTGTCATTCAATTGGGATTCGTGTGGATGACGGCGGATGTCCTGAATGTTTTGATGGTTTTGCCAAACATTGTCTCTCTTCTTTGCATGTCGGATGTCATTGCCAGTGAAACCCGGAGATATTTGGGCTGAAAAGTCCCGTATTGATTGTGGAGAATAAATTTCATATAATATAATTAAATATAAATGATAGAGATACGTAGGAGCAGACATATGAGTAAGATTATTGTATTAGTAGGCAGTGTGCGCAAGGGCGGTAATACCCGGCTTTTGGCTGAGGCCTTTGCGGAGGGAGCAAAACAGGAAAATGAGGTGGAAATCATATCCGTAGCTGATTATAAAGTGAATCCGTGTATTGGCTGTAATACCTGTTTTCGAAGAGAGGGAAATACCTGTTTTCAGAAGGATGATATGCAGAAAATTTATCCGAAATTGGCGGAAGCGGACATTATTGTAGCAGCATCTCCGGTATATTTTTATGGAATCAGCGCCCAGTTAAAGGCTGTGATTGACCGTTTACATACGCCGATGCGCAATGAATTTAAAGTGAAAAAGCTGGCCCTTCTTTTGGTAGCTGCGTCTCCATTACCGACAGTCTTTGATTCCATTAAAATGCAGTATCAGTTCATATTGGATTATTTCAAGCTGGAGGATGGGGGAACGGTCCTTGTGCGCGGCGTTAAAGAAAAGGGAGATATTTCAGGCAGCCCGGCCTTGCAGGAAGCCTTTGAGTTGGGAAGGAAAATTATGGAAATGCACTAGCAGCACTTGAAACCGTCGGATATCAGATTATTTAAAGATTTATGAAAAATGCCATTGACTCTCACGGAACGTCATAGGATAGACTAAGTATCAGAGAAGGCGGTAGCCCGGGCGGTCTTTTCTGATGGAACAGGCAATTTTGGATTTGGGAACAGGAGAATATATGATGAGAACGGTAAAAGAAGTATCTGAATTGACAGGAATCAGCGTGCGCGCGCTTCATTATTACGACGAGATTGGCTTGTTCGGACCAACCGTTGTGAGTGAAGCGGGATACAGGCTTTATGATGATACAGCATTGGAAAGACTGCAGCAGATATTGTTTTTCCGGGAATTTGATATGCCTTTAAAAGAAATCAAAAACATCATGGAGACGCCTGACCTGGATAAAAACCAGTTGCTCCGCAGTCAGAAAAAAATTCTTATTTTGAAAAAAGAGCGGCTGGAACGGATGATTGCCAGTATCGATGATATTCTTAAAGGAGAGAATAAGATGGATTTTGAGATTTTCAGTAAAACAGATATTGAGAAGCTGTATCAGGCGATTGTGGATAATATGTCAGAGGAAAATAGGGCCGTGTTTATTCAGAAGTATGGAGACATGAAGCAGTATAAGAAGCATTTTCTGGAGCATGCTTCCGGGGAAAAGGCTCAGAAAAATTATGCAAAGCTGGTAGAATGGTATGGGGATAAAGAGACAGCTCTGAATGTAGGGATGAATCCGCAAAACTCTCGGATTATGGCGGCTTATTCCAAACGCTCCGATATAATTTTCCGAAAGCTGGCGGCTAAAAATGGCGCGGATGTCCGAAGTTTTGAGGTGATGGAGATTGTCGGAGAACTGGATTTTGTGTTGAAACAGTTGTATCAAATGGGGGATGTCACGGCGATGGTGTCGGAAATGGCCGAAATGTATAAAAATGATGTGAATTTCCAGAAAAAGAATGATGAAATTTACGGTGAAGGTGCGACACGGTATATCGGCGAAGCTTTAGAAGCATTTTATGAAAATGCCGTTAATTAAACGGTAAAAGAAATTCTTCCCTGGGATAGGCATTTCACAGGGAAGAATTTTTAATTTATCAGCTTACCACATTAATCGGTGTATTGTTCAGATAGTTTTTGATATCATCAGCGAGGATAAAAACGAGACGCTGACGGGTTTCAAGACCTCTCCAGCCCATATGCGGCGTGAGGATGACATTTTCCATCTGATAGAGCGGATTGTCCTCTGCCGGAGGTTCAACCTCCTGAACGTCCAGGCCGGCGCCGGCGATACGTCCTTCTTTCAGCGCTTCAATCAGAGCGGCTTCATCAATCAGAGGACCGCGGGCGGTGTTGATGATAAAGGCCGTTGGCTTCATCAATGCCAGAGCCTCTTTGTCAATAATGTGGCGTGTCTGCGGCATGAGCGGGCAGTGAAGCGTCACATAATCACTCTGGGAGAGAACCTCTTCTAAGGTTGTGAAATGGATGCCGGGTTCATCCCCCGCAGCATTTACATCGTAGGCGAGAATCTTCATACCCAGGGCCTGAGCCACTTTGATGACTTCACGGCCAATATGCCCGGCGCCGATAACGCCCAATGTTTTATCATTGATTTCCACATGGTCAACCTGCATACACTTGGTAAAGTTATCATGATTGTTTTGGGTCAGCATGGCAATTTGCTTCCGCATGGAAGAGCTGAGATTTATAATCATCATAATGGCCGTGTGGGCGACACGTTCCGTGCTGTAGGACGGTACGTTGCATACGGTGATGCCTTTCTCTCTGGCCGCATCCAAATCCAGATTGTTGTATCCCGTACCGGCTTCACAGATGAGTTTTACCGAATCCGGAAATTGACGGATAATATCTCCGGAAACAGGCATTTCCTTCGTTACAACGATGTCAAAGCCCTGAATTCTTTCCAGAATCTCTGACGGTTCGGTCTGTTCATAGACCTTGACTTCATCGGACAAGATAGAATAGTCCAGACGGTGGTCATAATTCATGCGTTCCCCATTCAATACGACAGTTTTTGAATTCATTTGTAAAAACCCCCTTTTTACACATTTTCATAGATTCAGTATACAGGATTCTGATGTGAGAAACAAGCAGAAAAAGCGGAATTAAAATCAGGGCTTGACAATTGACAGAATGGGCGTAAAATATCTCTTTGTAAATAGTTAACCGTGTTAAATAATAACTTTGTTAACTAAAAGAGGTGTGAAGATGGATAATAAAGAGATACAGGAAGAGATGTTCAGAGCCATGTTCCGGCTAAGGCATTTAAATTTGAGCAGCATGTTAAAGGATATTTCAATTGGCGAATATAAGATATTGGAGATGTGTTCCGGATGTTCGAAGTGCGGCACAAAAGCGGATGGAACCTATGTTTCCGGTATGGCCGCCAAAATGCGGGTGTCCTCCCCGGCCGTCAGCCGTCTGTTAAAGAGTATGGAGGGAAAAAACTATATTACCAGGCATGCCGATACAAAGGACCGGCGCAATACCCGTGTTTTTATAACGGACATCGGAAGAGAAAAACGGGAAGAGTGCCGGGAAATCCTTTGTCACTATACCGAACAGGTGATAGGCCGGATGGGAGAGGAAAATATGCTGCAGCTTCTGAATCTTTTTAACCAGATGATAGGTATTATGGAAAAAGAACTGAAAAAGACAGAGAAAGGAGACCGAATATGTTAAAGATTTTCAGCTATCTGAAAAATTCAAAAGCCCTGGTGCTTGCGATTATTCTGCTTTTGATTGTTCAGGCCGGATGCGACCTGTCTCTGCCCCAGTATACGTCGGATATTGTGGATATCGGTATTCAGCAGGGAGGCATTGAGCGGGCCGTGCCGGAGAAAATGCGAAAGGAAACCTATGATAATCTGTGCCTTTTTATGACAGATGAAGAAATTCAGAAAGTAGAGCCGTACTATTCGGAGGATGAAGCGGGCAACTACGAACTGAATACGAAAGATAAGGAAATTCTGGAAGAAATGGACAGCGTCCTTGGAATGCCGATGCTTATTTTAGCTTCTATCGAAGAGTCGGGCGAGGTGGATGTAAACCAGGTCCGCCAGGCGGTGGCTGCGGGGATGGTGAGCAAGGAGGATATGATTGCCAAACGGGATGAAATCGAGGCTTCCTTTGGCGATATGAGTGAATCCATCGTCCAGCAGAAAGCCGTGCTGCTTGTTAAAGAAGAGTACGAAGCTCTTGGTATGAACCTGGATGAAATTCAGATGGGCTATCTGAAAACAAAGGGCGTCCAGATGGTTGGCCTGGCCGTGTTGATGATGGCGGCCTCCATCCTTGTGTCCCTGTTTGCGGCGAAGGTAGCGGCCGGCGTGGGTCGGGATTTGAGAAAACGTGTGTTTAACAAGGTTGTGTCCTTTTCCAATGCGGAGATGGATAAATTCTCAACGGCCTCTCTGATTACCCGGAGTACCAATGATATTCAGCAGATTCAGATGGTGGAGGTCATGCTGCTTCGTATGGTATTTTATGCACCGATTATCGGTATCGGCGGCATTTTTAAGGTTTTGCACACAAAAACCGGAATGAGCTGGATTATTGTTGTCGCCGTAGTGACAATTATGGCGCTTGTACTCGTGCTGATGGCGCTGGCCATGCCTAAGTTTAAGAAAATGCAGGATTTGGTCGACCGTCTGAATCTGGTATCCAGAGAGATTCTTACAGGTATTCCGGTTATCCGGGCGTTCAGCCGTGAAAAACATGAGGAACAACGGTTTGATGTGGCCAACACGAATCTGATGCGCACCCAGTTGTTTACAAACCGGGTAATGACCTTTATGATGCCGGCCATGATGTTTATTATGAATGGTATCAGCGTTTTGATTGTGTGGAGCGGGGCCCATGGGATTAATCAGGGCAATCTCCAGGTCGGAGATATGATGGCCTTTATTACTTATACGATGCAGATTGTTATGGCCTTCTTGCTGTTGACGATGATTTCGATTATGCTGCCAAGAGCCGGTGTGGCTGCGGACCGTATCGACGAGGTATTAAAAACTGAGCCGTCAATCCATGATGCGGCCCAGGTTCGTGATGACGAGTTAAAAGATGCCAGGGGTTATGTGGAATTTAAGGATGTCTGTTTCAGGTATCCTAAGGCCAATGAAGATGCTCTTGAGCATATCAGCTTTACGGCCAAACCGGGAGAGACAACGGCGATTATCGGAAGTACGGGCTGCGGTAAATCCACGTTAATCCATTTGATTCCGAGATTTTACGATGTCACTGGCGGTGCGATTACCATTGATGGTATTGATATCCGGGAGCTTTCCAGAAATAAGGTGCGCAGCCTTCTTGGTTTTGTACCGCAGAAGGGCGTGCTGTTCTCCGGTACGATTGAATCCAATCTGAAATTTGGCGGAGACTGGATTACGGATGAAGCGATGACATCTGCGGCGCAGGTCGCCCAGGCTACGGAGTTCATCGAGACCAAAAAAGACAGGTATCAGAGTCCGATTGCGCAGGGAGGTACGAATGTTTCCGGCGGACAGAAGCAGCGTCTGTCTATTGCCAGAGCGATTGCCAAAAATCCGAAAATATTCTTATTTGACGATAGTTTTTCGGCATTGGATTACAAAACCGATGTGGTGCTTAGAAAGGCGTTGAAGGAAAAGGTTTCCGATGCAACGGTGATTATCGTGGCACAGCGAATCAGCACAATTCTTCATGCGGACCAGATTATTGTCCTGGAAGACGGGCATGTGGTTGGTATTGGACGCCATGAAGAGCTTTTGGAAAATTGCGAAGCTTATCAGGAGATTGCAAAATCCCAGTTATCTGAATCCGAGTTGAAAGGAGGCCGTGCATCATGAGTGAAGAAAGAAGACATCAAATGAGAGGCCGGGGACCGATGGGCCGGGGAATGATGCCGGGAGAAAAGGCAAAGGATTTTAAAGGCAGTGTCGGCAAGCTTTTGAATTATATGGGCCGGTATAAAATTGCCCTGGTATTTGTTATTATTTTTGCAATTTGCAGTACGGCCTTTAATATTGTCGGGCCGAAGATTTTAAGTAAAGCAACGACGGAAATTTTCAATGGCCTTATGTCGAAGCTTTCCGGGGGCGCCGGGATTGATTTCGGGAAAATCGGAAGAATTCTTCTTATATTAATAGGTCTTTATGCGGTCAGCGCCAGTTTTTCATTTATACAGGGGTGGCTGATGACCGGTATTTCACAAAAAATGTGCTTTCGGATGCGTAAAGAAATTTCCGAAAAGATTAACCGGATGCCGTTGGAATACTTTGAATCCCGGACTGTCGGCGAGGTTTTATCCCGGATTACCAACGATGTGGATACGCTGGGGATGAGCTTGAATCAGAGTGTGACCCAGTTAATTACATCGGTTACAACAGTCATCGGTATTCTGATTATGATGCTCAGTATCAGTCCGTTAATGACGCTGATTGCGATAATTATTTTACCGGTATCTTTGATTCTGATTACGACGGTTGTCAAATCCTCTCAGAAATATTTCCGCACCCAGCAGGAGTATCTGGGGCACATTAACGGACAGGTCGAAGAGGTATACAGCGGACAGAATATTGTCAAAGCCTTCGACAGAGAAGAAGAGGTTTTAAAAGAGTTTTCCGAGACTAACGATACGCTGTACGCATCGGCATGGAAATCCCAGTTCTTTTCCGGAATGATGCAGCCAATCATGAACTTTGTCGGCAATCTGGGGTATGTGTCCGTGGCGGTTGTCGGCGGTTATCTGACGATTCGGGGAAGTATTGAAATCGGAGATATTCAGGCGTTTATCCAGTATGTACGCCAGTTTACCCAGCCAATCTCCCAGGTGGCGCAGGTTTCCAATATGCTCCAGTCCATGGCGGCGGCTTCGGAGCGGGTGTTTGAATTCCTGGCAGAACCGGAAGAGGATATGACCGCAGAAAATCCGGTACATCTTGAAAATCCGGAAGGCCGGGTATCTTTCCGGCATGTACGCTTTGGATATAAACCGGACAAAACGATTATCCATGATTTTAGCTGTAATGTGGAGCCGGGACAGACGGTGGCCATCGTCGGCCCGACGGGAGCCGGAAAGACAACCATGGTCAAGCTGCTCATGCGGTTTTACGATGTAAATGACGGAAGCATTTTAGTGGACGGTCACAACATTAAAGATTTTAACCGGGGCGAGCTTCGGGAATTATTTGGAATGGTTCTTCAGGATACATGGCTGTTTAAAGGAACGATTATGGAAAATATCCGTTACGGACGTCTGGAAGCGACCGACGAAGAAGTGATTGCAGCGGCCAAAGCCGCCCATGCGCATCATTTTATACAGACCCTTCCGGGTGGATATCAGATGGAATTGAACGAGGATGCCAGCAATGTATCCCAGGGGCAAAAGCAGCTTCTCACCATTGCCCGGGCCATTCTTGCAGATAATCCGGTGCTGATTCTCGATGAAGCGACCAGCTCCGTCGATACCCGAACCGAGGAGCGTATACAAAAAGCGATGAATAATCTGATGAAGGGACGCACCAGTTTTGTTATCGCCCATCGTTTATCAACCATTAAGGATGCGGACGTCATTCTCGTCATGAGGGACGGCGACATTATCGAACAGGGGAATCATGAAGAATTGCTTAAGAAAGGCGGATTCTATGCGGATTTGTATAATTCTCAGTTTGAGGAAACCGCATAATTTATAAAGAAAAAGGTCTGTTCTGCGGTAAGGTTATCGCAGAACGGACCTTTTTTAAACCCAACCGCCGTCCAGAGTGATAATCTGGCCGGTCAGATAGGCGTGTTCACCGGAAAGCCGGAGGGCCAGACGGCCCACCTCTTCCGGGGTTCCCATCCGGCAGGCAGGAATTTCGTCGATGAGCTGTTCACGCTCGTCTTCGGATAAGAAATGATTCATTTCGGTGTCAATAACGCCGCAGGCAATGGCGTTGACGGTGATATGACTTGGCGCAAGTTCTTTTGCCAGAGCCTTTGTGAAGGCGTTCATGCCGCCTTTCGACGCTGAATAGGCCACCTCGCAGGAGGCGCCGCAGTTCCCCCAGACGGAAGAAATGTTGATGATACTTCCCGATTGGCGGGACACCATGTCAGGAATTACCTGTTTACAGCAGTTAAAAACCGATGTAAGATTGGTCTGGATGACGTTATCCCACTCTTTGATGTCCATATCGCTGAGCAGGCCAATGTGGGAGATGCCCGCATTATTAATGAGGCAGTCGATGGGGCCGAGCGCTTTGCGGGCCTCGGTTACAAAGCTTTGGGCCTCGAAATAGCATCCCATATCGCCGGTAAAGGCATAACACCGGCATCCCCTGGCTTCAATCCGCTCTTTTACCTGCAGCAGTTCATCTTTATTTTTTTTACAACAGATACCAACGGACCATCCGGCGCCGGCAAAGGTTTCGGCGATGGCCCGCCCGATGCCTCGGGAGGCGCCGGTAATCAGGACAGTTTTACAGTTCATTGGTTATTTCCTTTTACAATTTTATTAAATATGACTGAGCCATTTTGAGTATAGCATAAAACGGTTGGGTATGTATACATTTTTAATAAAAAGTATCAAAAAAAATTGGTCAAAATTAAATTGTGAAATGTGATAAAATTCACAAATGAAATTATTCTGTAACAAATTTGTAATTTACATGGGTCTGTTTTATAAAAAAGGATAAAAAAAACCTTTACTTTTTGGCATATTTGCACTATTATATAAAAAGGAGTTGATACGAACAGGACTATATGAACATAAGTAAGGGTGGTAAAAATGATTTCGAATCAGATTTTACAGACGACGATGGAGGGCCTAAAAGCCATTACCAGAGTCGATTTGTGCGTTATGGATACCGAGGGGAAGGTTTTGGCATCCACGATGAATAATGCGGAAGAATATGAAAATGCTGTTTTGGACTTTGTCAATTCTCCTGCGGACAGTCAGGTACTCAGTGGCTTTCAGTTTTTCAAAGTATTTGACGAGCATCAGCTCGAATTTGTGATTCTGGCCAAAGGGGACAGCGACGACGTTTATATGGTTGGAAAGATTGCTTCTTTCCAGACACAGAATCTGCTTGTAGCTTATAAAGAACGTTTTGATAAGGATAATTTCATTAAAAATCTTCTTTTGGATAATCTGCTTCTGGTGGATATTTATAATCGTTCCAAAAAACTGCGGATTGACACGGACGTGCGCCGGATTGCCATTATTATTGAGTTAAACAGTGATAAAGAGTTAAATGGCCTTGAAATTGTCCGGAGTATATATACAGGTAAGACGAAGGATTTTATTACGGCGGTTGACGAGAAAAGCGTTATTCTTGTCCGTGAGGTGAAGGAGAGCGAGAATTACGAGGCTTTATCCAAATCCTGTAAGGGGCTTTTGGATATGCTTCACAGCGAAGGCCTGACAAAGTGCCGGATTGCTCTCGGAACGATTGTGCATGAGATTAAAGATGTTTCGCGCTCCTATAAGGAAGCGAAGATGGCTTTGGACGTAGGAAAGATTTTCTACAGTGAACGGGCTATCGTGGCTTACAGTAATCTGGGTATCGGACGGTTGATTTATCAGCTTCCGGTTCCGCTTTGCAAGATGTTCATTAAAGAGATTTTCGACGGAAAATCACCGGATGATTTGGATGAGGAAACACTGATTACGATTAATAAGTTCTTTGAGAACAGTCTGAATGTTTCCGAGACTTCCAGACAGTTGTACATTCACCGGAATACGCTGGTTTACCGTCTGGACAAACTGCAGAAGAGTACGGGCCTGGATTTGAGAGTGTTTGAAGATGCGATTACATTTAAAATCGCATTGATGGTTGTCAAGTATATGAGATATATGGAGACATTTGAATATTAAAAGAATTTAAAGCAAGGTACTGGCGATAAAAGGAGGTCATAACGTGATTGTTTTAGATAACGTTTGCAAAACTTATAGCACAGGTGTGTCTGCTTTAAATGGTGTTAACCTTAGAATTCGTAAAGGTGAATTTGTGTTTATCGTGGGAAGCAGCGGTTCGGGTAAAACAACACTGTTTAAATTGTTATTAAAAGAGCTGGAACCAACTTCCGGTAAAATTTATCTCAACAGTCAGAATATCGGGCGTCTTCGCCGGAGGAAGATTCCGAAGATGCGCCGCGGCATTGGGGTTGTGTTTCAGGATTTCCGTCTGTTAAAAGACCGGAATGTCTATGAAAATATTGCTTTTGCTCAGCGGGTTGTGGGAAAACCGGCCCGGGTCATCAAAGAAACGGTGCCTCAGATGTTGTCATTGGTCGGACTGGCGGATAAGGCGGAGTCTTTACCGAGTGAATTGTCCGGTGGTGAACAGCAGCGGGTTTCTTTGGCCAGAGCGCTGGTCAATAATCCTCCGATTCTTCTGGCGGATGAGCCGACGGGAAATCTGGACCCGGCGAATGCCTGGGAGATTATGAAACTTCTTGAAGATATTAATAAACGAGGAACCACGGTAGTCGTTGTCACCCATAATCGGGATATTGTTGAGCGTATGCAGAAAAGGGTTATTACGATAGACAAAGGTGTGGTTATCAGCGATGAAAAAGGTGGAATAACAAATGATTGGTAGAATGTTTTACGCAATCCGGCAGGGCTTTAAAAACATTGGCCGTAACCGGTTGTTTTCCCTGGCGTCTGTTGGAACAATCACCGCGTGTTTGTTTATGTTTGGTATTTTTTACTGTATTGTAGCCAATTTCCAGTACATGGTACATGCGGCGGAGAGTAATGTGGGCGTCACTGTTTTTTTTGAGGCGACGACGACGGAAGAGCAGATGCTGGAAGTTCAGCGGCTGATTGACGTGCTGGAAGAGGTCAGCTCGACGACCTATATTTCTGCGGAGCAGGCCTGGGAGAATTTCAAACAGGATTATTTCCCGGACGGCGATGAAGGAATTCTGGCCGGACTGGACCAGGATAACCCGCTGGTGGACTGCGCCAGCGTTCAGGTCTATCTGGCGGATACGTCCAGACAGTCGGAATTGATATCCTATATTCAGGGGCTGGACGGCGTTTCCGAAGTGAATGCTTCCGATATTATTGCAGATAGCTTTACGGATTTCAGTCGTCTGATTGGATATGTATCTATCGGTATTATTTTGATTTTGGTATTTGTAGCGATTTTCCTGATTAGCAATACGGTTATGATTGGTATTACCGTGCGTAAAGAGGAAATTGCAATTATGAAATACATTGGTGCGACGGACCTTTTTGTCCGTGGACCGTTTCTTGTTGAAGGTATGACGATTGGCTTGATTGGCTCCGTAATTCCTGTGGCTGTTTTGCGGCTGCTTTATCCGATGGTTGTAAACTTCGTTTTGGAACACTTCTCAATATTAAACAAAATACTTACATTTATGGACGTAAATGACGTATTTAATATCCTGATTCCGATATCTCTTGTTATCGGACTGGGTATTGGTTTTATCGGAAGTTATTTAACTTTGAGAAAACATGTCAGAGTATAGGAAGGGAGAAAAGATATGAAACGTTTACATACAAGGCTGCTCAGTGTTCTGATGGCCTTTGTAATGGCTTTTTCATTCAGTTTGACAGCCCTGGCTGCGGATGAGAATGATAAGGAAGAAAAGGAACAGCAGATTGAAGCGTTGGAGCAGGAAAAGGAGGCCCAGAATCAGGCGCTGGATTCCATGCAGACGGATAAGGCCAACACGGAGGCCGAAATTGCTTCACTGGACGAGCAGTTGACCACCGTTCAGGGACAGATTGACACGACCAATGCGGAACTGGAACAGACCGAAGCGGCATTGGAACAGACCAAAAAGGATTTGGTGGCGGCCCGTGAAAAAGAACAGAAGCAGTATGAAACTTTAAAGCTCCGTATTAAGGTTATGTATAAAAAGGGAGAGACCGGATATCTGGAAATTCTCCTGGCGGCGGAGGATATTACTTCGCTGTTAAACAGTACCGAATACATTTCAAAGATTTCCGATTATGACAGTAACCTGCTGCAGAGTCTCCAGGAGACGCGAACTCAGATAGAAACTCTGGAAAAACAGCAGGAAGAAGAAGTGGCGCGGATTACACAGTTAAAAGAAGAACTGGAAGCCCAGGAAACAGAGCTTCAGGGAATTCTTGATGAAAAGGCCGCTTATATCCAGTCTTTGAATGAATCCATTGAATATACGGAAGAGTATATCCAGGAACTGGAAGAAAATATTTCCATGGAGCAGCAGGCTCTGGCAGAAATTGAAGCTGAGATTCGTGCAGCAGCGGCCGCGGCCGCAGCCGAAGCCGCAGCAGCGGCTGCAGCCCAGGAGGCTGCCGCAGCTTCCGGCGGCGGCGACGGGGAATACGTGACCGATGTGTCGAATGCCTATAAGCCATCCTATGGCGGCGGTTGGGTATGGCCAAGTGACACGACCTTGCTGACAGA
>CABUAW010000026.1 GCA_902489645.1 uncultured Lachnospiraceae bacterium
CCCCCCCCCCCTTCCAATTATAATACACTGGCAAATTGAAGTTGATCTGTTTTACAATGCGTCCATCACACTGTCTTTCAGAGTATAATTCGATTTCATCAATGGAACTCCTGAAGAATTCTTCCTTCTCCAAGTCCGTCATTTCAAAATATATTTTATCAAAACATATGAGAATTTGATAGACCTATTTTGAAGTAATCTGGTTCTCATAGGCCATATTGATCTTCTCATCATACACTCCGCAAACCGCTCCAAATTCTGCCTCATTATTCTGTCCATTTCTCTATCATATTTTTCTATAACTTCTTCCAGAACCATAACCATACCTCCAAAACATAGAAAGGACTCTTCCTCCTATGTCACAGGCAAAGTAAATGATCTGGATTTTAACCTCAAGGCAAAAGAATACACCCAAGTAGTTTTTATTACTACCTGGGTGTAAATTAGTTCTGCATTAAATTTTTATTTTAAGTTGACGCATCATATGGAATAAAGTATGTACCTCAACATCAAAATATTTCGCAACATCTGGTATCTTTACACGACCGCTTTTATTTTTAACGTTTAATGAACCTGCAGATTGTTCAAATGTAATCAACTTATAACCCTTAGCAGCCGCTGCTGCAATAAGCCATGGATCTGCGACTTCATTTTTAGCCCATTCATTTAATCCTTTTTCATTGTAAAAACCACATTCCTGAATATACTGCATCACTTCCGCATATTTAGGAATTATTTCTGAATCAACGTGGTTACAGACTTCAAAATCATTTTCCCTTTCAGATACCCACTCTTTTAGCTCATCTTGCCCCTTATAAATCTCAGATTTTACCATATCAAGCAAAACAATATTACCCGCTTTTATCTCATCTTCGAAAGTTTCCCAAAATGAAGGAATCAAGTCATAAGCGTAATAGAACCTTGATGCTGTCATCAATGTATTCGCATCAATCAAAAATTTTTCTGATGAATTTACCATAAAACACCTCCAAGTCCGCTTGCAACTTCAGAAAATGTTTTGCTGGTAGTATTCGTTAATCGGTAAGCTTCTGTAAAGGAAGTTCTACCACTATTTATACTTTCACATAACGCACGTACAAAAACGCCGTCTAATTTACTGCGAGCAACTCTATAATAATCTCCACCAGAACTTTTTTCCTGTTTAGCCTGAATGTATGCTTCAATGGCCTTTTCTATAACCTGATTATATACATTCTTATCAATCTTCTTATTGTCTAGAGCTCTACGCGCAACGACACTACTACTACAACGGAACATTCTAGCAAGTTCTTTAATTTTTTCATGAACGCCATCATTTGTATGGTCATTCCATTTTTCAAGAAATATTACTTTCGGTACAATTAATTCTCCTGCGACTGCGTTGCAAACAACCTCAATTGGCTTCATTCCGCTTGCAGAATATCTCCGATCATTATATAAATCATTTTCTCCAATCCAAAGATGTACAATTTCATGGAACAAAGAAAATAGTCTTCCACCTGCTGAATCTGCTCCATTAATAAAAATTAACGGAGCCCGCTCATTCATCATTGCAAATGCCCTGAACTCATTTACATCTAATGCACGATGGGTATTTTTTCCAACAACACCATTCATCATCACAATAATTCCACATTCTTCCAAAAGACCTCTTACTTTATTGAATGCCTCAGAAATATTCGCACATTCCTTATACCAATCAACAGTAAGCCCCAAATCATTACGAATTGTATCTGCGATTACGTTTATATTCGTAACACCTTTTAAACTTCCAACAACTCTAATGCTATCGTAATTCCATTCTCTCCTATAATCAACCATCCATTCCTGAACCATTTCCATCTCATGAATGGTATCAATTAAATTTCGGCTCGGATTGGCTAATTCTACACTATCAAGCGTTCTATATTCCAACAAACTAATCTGTTCTACTGGTGGCGTCTGTAAGAAAAAATATCCTAATGGAATATGAGATTTCTTGCTGAAATCTTCAATCTGATTAAAAGTTGGACTTTTAGTACCATCAATCCAATGCTTAATATTTTCTACAAGTTTTGTACCCAACTTTTCTTCACTAGTTTGGCTGAGTGCCCAACTGATAATTGCTGGTTGTATATTCACATTTACTGTTGGCATAGTACGTCCTCCTTTCGCCCATAGTTAATTATAGTATATCAAAAAACATCCAAAAATCACTACTCTTTTATGGATTTTAAAAATTTTTTATAGAAAATCAAAATTATCATGGCAGTCAGCATATACTGCTAACTGCTGTTCCATATCGGTTATCCACATACAAATGTTTTTTCTTTTCTCTCATAATCGCCACCATCCTTTTTCTTTCATTATATAAGGAATTGGCGGACGGCTCAAATATACAAAATTAAAGAGAGTTTCAAATCATCTGAAAATGCTCCAATGCCTCCTTTATAGCCTCCTCTTTCTCTGGCGGGCATTTCGGCTGTCTGGAGTTTTCCGATTTCGGCAGATTATAGTTTTCCCTTTCCTTAATCCCGTATTTTTCCTTTACCTGTGCGATATACAAACTACTAACTTTCAATCCTGTATGCTCCAATACATAATCCTTAATTTCCTCATAAGTGGCTTTGCTCTCCGCAGCTGTTAAATCCATCTCACTCATTGTGAGTTCCACTTCTATATTCTGTTTTGTATGAAGTTTTGAAAGCAACACGATACTTTCCACATGCACGCTATGTGCGAACATATCAACACACCGGACTTTCTCGACCTTATATCCATTTTTTTCAAGGAAATACAAATCCCTGGCCAACGTGGCCGGGTCGCAGCTCACATATACAACGCGTTCCGGCGCCATCCGCACGATGCACTGAAGAAGCCGTTCATCACAGCCCTTTCTTGGCGGGTCAACGACGATGACGTCTGCATGGTTCCATGTCCCCGGATGCTCTTCGGCATATCGGGCATAATATTCCGGCAGTACCTCTTCGGCCTTTCCTACAAAGAACTCAGTATTTTCAATTCCATTCAACCGTGCATTTTCTCTGGCATCGTCAATCGCCTGAGGTATAATTTCCACGCCGCAGACTTTCTTTGCATGTTGGGCTAAAAATAACGATATTGTTCCAATACCGCAATATAAATCCCAGACAGTTTCTTCCCCCGTCAAACCGGCATACTCCAATGCGGTCCCGTACAATTTCCGGGTCTGCACCGGATTTACCTGAAAGAACGACAAAGGGGAAATCCGGTAGGTCACATCCCCAATTTTATCCGTTATGTATGGTCGGCCCCACAAACATTTTACGGTATCTCCCAGAATAACATTGGTTTTCTCCTGATTGATATTCAGACAAATGCTGGTCATTCCCCGTACATTTTTTAACACGTCAATAAGCCTGTCCGCCGCCGGAATTCGTTTTCCATTGACAACCAGGCAGACCATAATCTCCCCAGTATATTTGCCAATCCGGGTAAATATATGGCGCACCAGGCCCGTATGTTTCGTTTCATTATATGCAGAAATGTTATATTCCCTCATCCACCGACGCACAAGAGCCATCAATTGTTCGTTCATCGGATGCTGAATAAAACACTCTTCCACGGGAACAATCGAATGGGTTCTTCCGGCATAAAATCCGGTCACTATATTTCCTTCTTTATTCTGGCCAACCGGAAACTGGGCCTTATTCCGATAATACCAGGGTTCTTCCATACCGATAATCGGCTCCATGACATAATCCTTGACATGACCAACCCGCTCTAAAAGCTCCCGAACTTTATTTTCTTTATATGCAAGCTGTTTTTCATAAGCCAACGGCTGAATCTGGCAGCCTCCGCAGGCTCTGGCCTGAGGACACCTTGCTTCCACCCGGTAAGGGGATGGCTCCAGTATCTCCATGAGCCGCCCATAGCCGTAGGATTTTTTCATTTTTATAATTTTAGCCTGAATTGTATCACCGATAAGCGCATCCTTGACAAACAATGTAAAGCCGTCAACCTTTCCTATGCCTTCGCCATTACTGCCCAAATCGGTAATTGAAAGTGTTACAAGCGTATTTTTCTTCAAACTTTCCGTCATCTTAATAAAACCGCCTTTATGTTAAATCCCTTTTATTTTGAGGTTTTCCGCAAATTCGACTCAAAAAGCCGATTATATCCCATCCACTCCGTGTTATCGGCAGCCGCAGAAAATATTTCCGTCATTGTTTCCATTTTTGCGTCCGTGTTATCCGCCAGATTTAATGCCAACGCTTCAACCAATGCCGGCTTTTTCGGAGAACCATATTCCAACTCGCCATGATGAGCCAAAATACAGTGTTTTAATTCATTGGCAAGTGTTTTCGGAAAATTCGGAATATCCCGAATCCGGTCATGAATCATTTCTGTTCCCACCACGATATGTCCAAGGAGCTGGCCTTCATCTGTATAATCATTGGCCGGGAAAAGGGAAAGCTCTGTTGTCTTTCCAATATCATGGCACATTGCCGCCGTAAGCAGCAAATCTCTATTTAAAATCGGATATCGTTTACAGTAAAAATCGCACAGCTTTGTCACGCTCAATGTATGCTCCAGCAGGCCGCCGACAAAACCATGATGTACGCTTTTCGCCGCCGAATGTTCTTTGAAGCTCTTGATAAAGGCGGCATCCTTCACAAAAAGACTTTCCAAAAGAGTTTTCAGATAAGGATTTTGTATAGTTATAATATATCCCGTCAATTCCTTCATCATATCGTCAATCACAAATCGACTTGTCGGCAAATAGTCCCGGATATCATATTCCTGTTCCTGCGTCCGGCGAACCCGACGGACATTCACCTGCAAAGCCCCCTGGAAGCTGGTTACCATACCATCCACTTTAATAAAATCCAGAGATTCAAAGTGTTCAATTCCATTATTCAAATCCCATACCTTGGCGTCTACCGTCCCGGTTTTATCCTGAAGGAGCAATGAATAGTAGCTCTTTCCCGCCTTTGTCTTTAAATTCTGTTTGTTTTTACATAAATAAATGCCGGAGATATTGTCTCCCTCCCGCAGTTCACAAATAAATCTCATAATCTATCCTCGTTTCTAATCCTGATTGTGTAAATAGTATAGCACATCTCAATGTTTCAGGGTACATTAAATCTCGTAATAAAAAAGGAATACCCCGAAAGGTATTCCCTAAACAATATATCGTCCGAACCATCAAAGCTGCTACATTTTATCTTTCACTTTTTCAACAACTTCCTCCGCAGCCTCTTTCATGTCCGAGACAACTTCCTTTGTTTTGCCAAGGGCCTGATGGATAACCTTATCCATCTTTACTTTGTCTGAAAATCCTTTGTTTGCCATAATAACACCTCCTTTGCCATTAATATAACCAATATAAAAATAAAAAATCCATTTTCATTTTTCCTGTTATAGGTTACAATGATAAATACAATACTATGAGGTGTTATTTATGAATGAAAAAGCATTAAGAATCTTAGAATACAATAAAATCATAGAAAAACTGACGGATTGCGCCACCTCTCCAATGGGTAAGGACCTGTGTAAAAAACTACTCCCATCAACCGATTTGGGTGAAATATGCCAGGGACAGATGGAAACCAGCGACGCACTCTCACGAATTTACGCCAAAGGAAGCCTTTCCTTTTCCGGTCTTCGGGATATACGAGACTCTTTGCTTCGCTTAAAAGTCGGCTCCAGTCTGTCTATAACAGAACTGATGCATATGGCTTCTCTGCTTGAAACGGCCCTGCGTGCCAAATCATACGGCCGCCGTGAAACAGACGATATGTCCACCGATTCATTGGACAGCTTATTTAACGCCATTGAACCATTATCCCAGATATGCCGGGAAATACGGCGCTGTATCCTTTCGGAAGAAGAAATTGCCGACGATGCCAGCCCGGGCTTAAAGCATGTGCGCCGTTCTATTAAACTGACCAATGAACGGATTCACAGCCAGCTAAATACAATGGTGAATTCCTCTTCGGTCAGCTCTATGCTCCAGGATAACCTGATTACTATGCGCGGCGGCAGATATTGCCTTCCTGTAAAAGCCGAATATCGAAGCCAGGTTCCGGGTATGATTCACGACCAGTCCTCTTCCGGCTCCACTTTATTTATTGAACCGATGGCTGTTGTTAAATTAAATAACGATTTGCGGGAATTGGCCGCCAAAGAAAAAGAGGAAATTGAAAAAATCCTTGCCGAACTGAGCAATCAGTGCGCCGAATATCAGGAAGAATTATCAACTGACATTACCGTCATGGCCCACCTGGATTTTGTATTTGCCAAAGCAAATCTTTCCAGAAATTACAGCGGCACAGAACCTTTATTTAATGAAAATGGTTATATTAATATTAAAAAGGGCCGACATCCCCTTCTGGATAAAAAGAAAGTCGTTCCCATTGATATTTCTATTGGAAAAGACTATCGGCTTCTTATTGTCACCGGACCGAATACCGGCGGTAAAACCGTATCTTTAAAAACCGTTGGCCTGCTGACCCTAATGGGCCAGGCCGGACTCCATATTCCGGCATTTGACCATTCGGAACTGGCCGTCTACGAGGAAGTGTTTGCAGATATCGGTGATGAGCAAAGTATTGAACAAAGCCTCAGTACCTTTTCATCCCATATGACAAATATTGTCTCCATTATTGAAAAATCCAACTATCATTCTCTCGTCCTTTTGGATGAGCTTTGTGCCGGAACAGACCCGACCGAAGGCGCCGCCCTGGCCATGGCCATTTTGAAAAATTTTCTGCGCCGGGACGTGACCACTATGGCGACAACCCATTACAGCGAATTGAAAGTTTTTGCCCTTTCCACAGAAGGCGCCTGCAATGCAAGCTGTGAATTTAATGTGGAAACCTTAAGCCCTACTTACCGGCTTCTCATTGGCATCCCCGGTAAGAGCAACGCCTTTGCCATTTCCAGCAAACTCGGTCTGCCGGATTACATGATTACCGAAGCGAAAAAATTCATCGATGCCAACGACCAGAGCTTTGAGGACTTAATCGCCGACCTGGAAACAAGCCGTTCAACCATAGAAAAAGAGCGGATGGAAATTGAACAATATAAAACAGAAGTCGCCCAATTGAAGCAAAAACTGGAAACGAAGCAGGATAACCTCTCCAGGCAAAGAGAGCGTATTCTCCGCGATGCCAACGAACAGGCTCGAAAGATTCTCCAGGATGCAAAGGATTATGCCGACCAGACCATTCGTGATATGAATAAACTGGCTGCCGGGAAAACCGGAAATATGAAGGAGCTTGAAAAGAAGCGTTCTGCTGTCCGGGATAAACTTTCTAAAACCGATGAACGGTTGGCTTTGAAAAAAGACCAGGCAAAGAAAAACCGGCCGGAAGATTTTCATCCCGGCGACAGTGTCCGTGTACTTAGCATGAACCTGAAAGGAACCATTACCGGGAAACCGGACAGCCAGGGAAAAGTCGCCGTACAAATGGGTATTTTGAAATCCATGGTCCGTCTGACTGACCTGGAATTATTGGATGAAGAAGTCATTAAAGCCCCGACCTTAAAGAAAACAGGCGCAGGCAAAATTAAAATGTCCAAATCGGCTTCTATCAGCACCAGCCTGAACATAATCGGTAAAACCGTAGATGAAGCCATGCCGGAACTGGACAAATACCTCGATGACGCCTACCTGGCCCATTTAAACCAGGTAACCATTATCCATGGCCGCGGTACAGGCAAGCTTCGCACAGCCGTCCATAATAAACTTAAAAAATGCCGTTATGTCAAATCCTATCGTCTCGGCACCTTTGGCGAGGGCGAAACCGGAGTTACAATTGTCGATTTCAAATAAAATAAAAAGGCATAATAAAAAGAGGCTCTTCCTGAAACAGATGTGTTTCGGAAAACCTCTTTTTTCTTTTACGGTTTATCATTTGAATCATAATCGATTTTAAAATTCATAACAATTGCACGAACAAGCATATTTTCAAGTTGTTCCACCATATCCTGATTTACTGTATAATGTACGTTCCCGCTGTCATCGTAAAATGGCTGTGTACAAAGTTTGCAGATATAGGCATGATAACATCCAAGTACCTCCCGGATGGCCTCCGCATCCCCTTGAACTGCTGCCTCAATAATCTCATAGGGCAATAGGTAATTCCTATGCCTAAAGTTCATATTGTTGCTCCAAAGCTTTTCTTAATAATGCCAAACCCCTGTTTTTTCTACGAATAACTGTTCGTATTGTACATTCGGATATCTGTGCAATTTCTTTATTTTTGAATCCCAAAAAGTAATAAAGCAGTAAAACTTCCCGTTCATCAATCCTCAGCTGTTCTAAGGCTTCTCCAAGACATTCATCTTGAACTTCCACATAATGACCACGGACTGTAAAATGATGGGAATGGCCTAAATATACATCTTCTATGTGGAGACAGTCCATCGCATTTTCATGCAATAAAGAAAGAGAGATTTCTCTCTCCCTACGCCGGCTATTCTCTTCAAAATACCTGCATACACTCCTTTTTAATACTTTTCCGCAAAATGCAGCAAATCGACAAGATACCGTTTTTTCGTAGGCGTTCACATATACCCCTCCTTGCCCTTTACATTTTCTTAATTACTTTCATATTCAATTATCCTATTTATCAAAGTCTTGTATCTAAAATTCCCGGCAATTCTTTATCAAGATTATACAGCAAACCATAACCGATTCCGGCCAGTCCGGTCATAAGACTATAATCATACTGTTCATGAAAACCAGCTTTTTTGTCTTTTTCGCAAAATATTGCCCTCAATATCTGTATGCTTTTTGCTGTATTTTCCTGTAAAGAAGTCTCCCATGAAATCATGTCCGCAAGCTTACCCAGCATGGCATTTCCCAAATTTCCATGACACAGCCCCAGCTCCTCTTTCAACAATACCTTCGGATAGTCCGCTGTCAGCCGTTGGATTTCCTGCGTTAACACATTTTTCTGCACTTCATCAAAATACTTCAGAGATGATTTCCAGCCAAGTAATATTCCTGCTATTCCATGACACCATTTAAAGTCACTCATGTACAGCTCTTCATCAACTCTTAAATCACGCCATCCGCCCTTTTTTGGACAATATAATGTTTTTTCATATAAAAATGCCCGATAAGCCGCATCCAAATACTCTTTTTTTCCAGTATAGGCGGACAATCTGGCTAAAGCATACATAATACCGGCACAACCATGGGCAAAACCTCCAAGTAATGCCCCGTTACTGATGCTTTTCCATCCAATTCCCGAATCGTTGGCTACAGCGTTTTGCAAAAGCAATGTTCCGGCTTTTTCAGCCATTTTCATATACGACGGCTCCGGCCTTAAATCATACAAATTTAAAAGCGCCATAATTGCCCCCGCATTCCCTCCGACAATATCAAATTGATTATCGGATTTTAATCGGCGTTCTACAATCCGGCTGTGCTTCCCGGCATAATCCAAAAACATTGGATTTTTTGTGATTTGATACAAAAGTTCATAACCATAAACCACGGAACTCTCTCCGAAAAAAATTCCTGTAGGCAAATTTTCTTCCTTGTTGTCTGCCATCATTTCCGTATATTCAAAAAGCTCGCCGATAATCTGAGAATATATTTCAGAAATCTTATGATTCGGAAAGTATTTGAGGAAGGCCGCAGCAAAAACTGCCATTCCCATAATTCCTTCATAAAGATATTTGTCCGACATTTCCATATAATATGTATATCGATTATCCACATTCGCAGACATAATTCTTGTATTTATCCACCGGATTTTCCCGGACGAAAGAATATGATTTTCGCAGATTGTGTCTGCAATCTTTGAACACAGCTCTAATATAGAAACAGATTCCATTTTATCTTCAGCCGCTGCCGGAAGCCGCTCCTTCAAATACTGCACATTCGAATAATTTAATGATACTTCCATCAATTGTTTTTGAACCCTCAAATCCTCCAATGTACGTTCTTTGATTTGACCTTCAATAAACGCCATTCCTGTTCGCTTAAAGAAAGTCTGCAGTCGTTCTCCATGAGAATTCAGAATATTCCCGGAAGCCATATGAAACTGAAAATAGGGAATATCCCCCTTCATCATATCTTCAACTTCCTGTTCCACAATCCAGTATTTATCTTTAAACTCCGGAATGGACAGCGCATTTTCTAAAAACGCACGCCGCATTTCCTTCTGTTTCATAAACTGAGGATGATAAGACAAATCCAAAATCATATGATATTCCTGGGTATTTCGGAAAAGCTGTCGAAAAAGTGATTGCCTCATAGTCAAGGCTAACTGACGCACCTGGGCTTTGTGTTCATAGATATACAAATATCCGGATTCAAATCCTGAATAGATATCTTCCAAATAATCACCGGGATTCACAAGCTTTCCATTCCAACGTACCCGATTGTTTTTTTCCTGTGTTTCACCGTATTTATAGGAAATGCACATGGTTGATTTATCCGGGTTTGAAATAACAGGAATCTGCAAATCCATCATCTGCTTTCCGCCGCCGCAAAGGCCGCTGAAATCCGCATTGAAATTCTTATTTCTTGCTCCATAAAATGGAAGTATGCCAATAGGCAGCACAGACATCCCGATAAAAATATTTGTTTCTTTAATACCTGCTGCCTTCTGTTCCGGCGGTAACTGAATCAATGTCTCATAATCAATCAGTACCGGATACTCGCCGCAGGCAACCATATTTTCATAATGCATATCGCCGCTGTGACACAAATGACAAATGCACAAAATCATACCAAGTCGGGTAAAATAGTTTTTTACCTGCTGCTCAGAATGACACTCCCTGTAGGACGCCTCATTTTCCCAAACATACGTGTTCCTCTCCAATACAGGATTTATATAGGCAGGAATCCCTCTGGCCTCTCCAATTCTCATATACAACTCATTGAAAAATCGTATCCCCGTATTTACTCTGGATTTATGATAAATCACCGCTCCATTATCCAATTCCACACGGTAAACTACCCGGTTTTCACAATGTGTATCCGAACCGCTGCCCGATATGTGAACCGCTTGCCTAAAAGGACATTTTGGAAAGAATTCAGCATTTAAATCCTTTTGGTCCGAATATAAATGCTGAATAATTTCAGTAACATTCCGAATATAAAAATCGATACTTTGAAATATTACTTCTCTCCAAACTGGATATTCCCGAAATAAATTTTTCAAATATTCCGGCTGCATCAGATGACCGTATACATAATCTTTATATTCCTCTTCTTTTGATTCTCCCGCAAGCTCTCCTGCTTCTCTACGACTGTTCATATCAAAAATCAAAATTCGCTTTGACATCTTGATTAAAATTTCCTTTAGAACACCCGTGTCTAAAATCTCCAGTGCTGAACGGCTTGAAATCTTACTAATTACCGTATCACTCTCGATAACCCGCAGAACAACATCCGCAATACATTCAAAAAAAGGCAGGAATACTATTCCTGGTTTTTCTTCAAACCTTATGTAATCTTTTAGACTTTGATAAATTCTTTCTTCAATTTGGTTTTTTCTTTTTGTCATCATTCAAAATATTCAGTTTTTAATTAGCAACAGAAGATAGTCAAAAAGTCAGAACAAGTATTTGTAACTATACTCAAAATTAACGGCATGGTTTCCTGCATTTTTTGTATTTCTGCCATTTCTTTCCGAACATCCCCTGCTAAAAACATATTGCATTCATTTTTTCTGTTCTCCATTACAGTACCCTCCTTTTTTTATTTACAGCTTTATTATATTCTCATTCCAAAAAAAAATATAAACATGTCCGCAAATTGTCGAATTTTGTCCTCCAATAATTATTCTATTGGTAAACTAATATAAGTTTTAAATTTATCTTTTTGAATTTCATACACTTTATACCCATCATATTTTTGAATAACGTTATTAACACTTTTTATTCCAAGACCATGAAGAGATTTATCTCTTTTTGTTGATTGAAAGAACTTCGTCTTTTCTTTTTCACCACTACTGATTGAATTCTCTATCCAAATTAATAACATCTCATTTTTTCTTTTTATTTTTAAGTATATCCAACGTTCTTTATCCTCAATTAACTCACACGCTTCAAGAGCATTATCTAATAGATTAGCTAATAAAGCGCACATATCAATGTCCTGAATATTTACGGTTCCCAATTGTTCAACCTCATATATAAATTTAATATTTTTTTCTTCTGCCTCAGCTATTTTAGAGTTTACAATAATATCGATTATCTTACATCCCGTTTCTACCCTCCTATTAATTATTAATGTCCAGTTTATATATGTTGCAATATAATCTAAAGCTTCTTTATTTCTATTTTCTTGAATAAGCTGATTAATCGCCAACATATGATTCTTAAAATCATGTGACAACATCCTATTCTCATCATAAGCTTTATGCAACGCCTGATAATTAGACTCCAATAAATTATTCCTCATCGTTAGTAATCGATTTTTTTCTTCATTTTTTATCCGTATTAGATAAAACACAAAAATACCGCATACAATAAATAAACACAATAAATAAAATGTCCAAAATTGAATTAGCCGTTCACTATAGTCAAATCTATATGCTTGAAAAAAGCACACTATACCAATAAAACTATAAAAATATATTATCCATCGACATACAGTATTTTGACATAAATATTCTAATATTTTTCTTTCACATAAAAATCTAAAAATAACATAGTAAAAAAAGGAAAGTATAACCAGAAATACACTTCTTTCCATACCAATATGTATTAAATCCCAATTAGCATACCTACTCATACGATTTATTTCTAAAACTACTGCTACTAATAGCAAATCTATTAATCTAACTCCATTTACATATATTGCTATTAATGAAAAAATTTTCTTTATTCTTCCTCTTGCATATATCAAAATAAAAGCGTACATATAAAAAATTATTAAATATGATATGAAATTAGAATATGAAACCATATGATAATTAATCACACAAATAACCACCACAGGCGCACTTACGACAATAATAATGACATTCTCAACCCATTCTTTCCTCCCCGTCTGAACGTTATATTTCTTTAGAAACAGCTTAATGCCCCAGAAAATCAACGAAAAATAATTTAAATACTCCGCAGCCCAAAATATAATATTTTTAGACATGGCTTCTCCAATACGCATTGATTTCCTTTTTAACTCGTTCTAACTGAGGCTTACTAACGGGAACAATTTCTCCATTGGACATATAGATTTCCCTGTTTTTCATTTTCATTACATGTTCGATATTTACAATAAAACTCCGGTCCACATAGATAAATTCTTCTTCCGGCAGTTCTTCATAAACCTCCGATAAGGTTTTCCGAATGGAACTCTGGCCATTCCGTGTCTGAAACACAACATTCTTTCCGTCTTTATAAAGATAGTAAATATCTTTAACCGGAATCTTTTCCAGTTTTGTACTCACAGTAATTCGATAGGATGGTTCTGTCCGGGCATCCATTTCCTTTTGAATATTCGCTAATGTAGCCGTTAGTTTTCTCTCCCATTCATCTTTCAATATGTACTGATAAGCCTTTGCACTATAGCCCTCGATTGCAAATTGCGGATAAGCTGTAAGGAAAATAATATAACAATAGGGCGACCTTTCTCTAAGTTTCCGCCCTAAATCTATTCCTGACATATCAGGAAGGTCAATATCCAGTAAATAAATATCATAGTGTTTTCCATCTTCCACCTCATACATTAGTTCCTTACCGCTGCTATAACAATCCACATCAACGGCCAGATGTATTTCATCATAAATAGAATAGATTTTTCTCCTTATATTATTATGAAAAATTGGCTCATCATCTAAGACTGCAATCCTCAACATCACAATATCCCCCCTATTGACTTTATCTTTTGTTATCGGTGAATTTTCACGATACTTTACTTTAGGGTCAGTTTATCATTCCATATATTTCTCGTAAAGTAGCTAACCTGTGGATTATTTTTACACCTGATGAAGATTACAAAAAAAGGATGCTTCACTGTTTTATATCATGAAACATCCTCAAATCTTACCCTAATATCTTTATTTTAAAAAATATCTTTTTGTTTTTCTCTCTCCATTCTCACTCAATATTTCGCTCTGAACCATTTCCCTTAAAATTCTTTTTGTAGTAGATTCGGCCAACCCAAGGATTTCCCTTGCTTCTTTGTTTGAAATACTCCCCGCTTCTTTTACATATCTCAAAATAGCCTGCTGCCTTTCAATCTTTTTATCGGCTTTTTTATCGGCTTTTTTATCGGCTTTTTTATCGGCTTTTTTATCGGCTTTTTTGTAAAGATTGACTCTAAATGTATCTCCGATTTCTTTGAATTCCGGAACCGGCAAGTCATATTCTTCTGCTCTTTTCAGAATACGGCGAATCCCCGTTCCCCAAGCCTCAATTAAGTCCATCCGGCTAAATATCTCTGCAATCGCCCGGTTTCGGATTTTTGACCTTCCGCTCATGGCCTCTTCCAATGTTAAACCGCCAAATAACATCCCCGGAGAAGTGACCTCAACACGATTATCATACACGGCCACTTGAATACAAGAACTATCTAAAAAATTCCGATGACACACGGCATTAATAATCATTTCACGAATAGCGCCCACCGGCAATTCATAGGTATCTTTTCGTACCAATCCATCAATTTCTGCTCCCAAATTAATATGCCGCAGAACAAATTGATATGCGGCCTCTATCTGCTCATATAATGGACCATTATATTCTTTTTTATCAATAAAAACATCCCTGTCATTTCCCTTAAATAAAGCACATTGAATTTTGGAAAATTGAAAATAGTCGCTTGTCAATAATACAAAAGCATTTGTCGCTAATATTTCTCCCTCAGATTTCTTTAATACTTTCCAATTTAACAATTGCTCTTTGGTAACATTGGAAATATTTTTTCTCTCCTCTTCCGTAGATAAAGCGCTTTTCATATATTCTGTAATATCATGACATATCTTTTTTACGGCTGCATCCGTAACTTTGTAACCTACGCAAACCAATTCATCCCAGGATGTATTCGCCCCTTCCAGTTCCAACTCTTTAATCTTTACGGTATCTGCTATTCTGGAGGTTCCGGCCACTCTAACATACGTTCCATGTTCTTTACCTAAGCTCTTTATATAATACGGTCGATTTGCCCCCGGATATATTTCCACAATTACCACACACTTTCCATGAATTGTCTGAAACGTAATATCTGGTATAATCTGTGGTTCACAACTGTCTGAAATTGCATTAGCTATCTGGTCCATAATTCGAAACACAGATTTTTCATCAACCCCGACAATTTTTTTCTCCCTATCCTCAATTCCTATAACGATTTTTCCGCCGCTCGTATTTGCAAAGGCAACTACAGACTTCAAATATTTATCGCTTTTTTCCGGAAGTACGATTTTATACTCAATGTTTTTAGACTCACCTTTTAAAATATCTTCCGTCAGCAAAGTTATCACCTCTTCCTCTACCTTCCATAGTATACCATTTCCAGCAATTAAATCCAGAAAAAAATGGTGGCTGCATTTTACAGTAACCACCATTTTTCAAATTTAATTTCTAATTTTCGTCGATATTATCCGGCGTTAAAATAAGCGGTTCAAGTTTGCCCGGATTCTTTTTACGATAAGACTCCATCAGCACAAGAACAATAACGCCAATCGCCATATAAGCTACAAGGGACATCCAGCCTGCAAAATCAAGTGATAATGAGGATGCGATAACGACCCAAACGGACACCAGCATGCCAAGGAATAAAAGTCCATTGCCGCCCGGCGCTTTATATGGGCGCGTCCACTCCGGATGTGTCTTTCGCAGTTTATAAGCATCAAAGCAAACCATAAAATATACAAGACCGGCTGCAATACAGGAAACCGCGTAAATATACTGTACCCAGTTACTTGCGGAGAAAACGCAGAAGAATACGGAGAACAGCAAAACAACAAAATTCGATACATACGGCTGGCCATATTTATTTAATTTCTTAAATGGCGTCGGCAGCATATTCAACTGGGCTGCTCCGTAAAGTACACGGGCCGACGACGTCCAGAAGCCCATAAAGGTTGTAAATCCGTGCAATGAGCCGGCAATAAGCGCTCCCCATGCAAAAATCATCGGAAGCCCAAGGGAACGAATCAATTCCGGTTCCGGCATTGACATCTCGGCCAGCTCCGTCCATGGAGCCATACCTCCAATAGCAATAACTACAATCGCATACATAATCGCAGGAATAAACAACGCCGCCAAAATAACCTTCCACATATTTTTTACAGGGAATGTTGTTTCCTCAATCATTGTCGGTGTCATTTCAAAACCGATATATTTAATGGTCAATACGCCCGATGCCAAAAACAGGCCGTATCCGCCCTTCGGAAACCACCCGCCATGACCGAGCAGATTATCCACACTCCATTTTCCGCTTGTAAAGAACAGAATAATAATGCAGATGGAAATGCCAACCATTGAATAGAAAAAGATATTGCTCAAACGGCCTGAAATCGAAATATTAAAGTTTGAAATAATATACCAGATAACACACATAGCCACGGCAATCAACATTGTCTGTGTTGTTGTAAACTCAATGAAAAATCCCAATGCGGTTGTTAAAATAAACGCACAGATTGGCGGTTCTACAATCTGAATCAAAAACATCAACCACTGAATACACCAGCCGAACCGATGGTTGGTCGCATTTGCCGTCCAAACGGCCACCGACGATGAAAATGGCAATAATGCAACCATTTCAGCAAAGGCCAGACCGACAGGTACTAACAATACGGCCAGTCCCAGAAAGATAAAAGCAGCGCCCGGACCGGTTAATGAATACCAATATGGGCTTTCTGCCAGCCATCCTCCGATAACGGCTCCGGCCGCAATGGCAATCATCGTCATCATACCTAAACTTTTTTTCAAGTGATTTCCATTGTTATTTTCACTCATTTTTTCATACCTCTCTTCCCCTAAAATACTTACGCATCCACGCGCTTAAAAACAGCCGGTTCTACCGTCGGTTCAATCTGGAGTGTAAAGCCTGCAATATCTCCGGTGAACGGGTCCACATAATAAGAAACCGGAGCCGTAAGTACCGTCGTATCCTCTTTTAAACGATGCGCTTTAAACACATCATAATGCCAATGTTCCATGCGTACCGGCATATCCTTATACCAAAGTACCAGTTCACCGTCTTTCTCTTCTACCCGGTAGGTACCGTAGCCCGGATGATAAAAGGAACCCGTATATGATGAAAGCGGATGCGTTGTTTTCGTACCCGGTACAGGCGCCGGTTTTCCTTCAAACAAATCCACATTCCAATGATAATAGAAAGCATCATATTTACCATTCCATTCATGCAGACGGCTGGCCCAGTCAACCTTAGGGTCGCCAAGCAATCTGTCAAATACCGTATAACAGCTTGTCATAAGAATCGGCATGTTCAATGGTTTATGTACATTCATTGCCAGCATAATAATAATATTTTCATCCGGAAGAAAGCCTTCCAGGGTGCAGAAGCCTTCGATTTCACCCGTATGCCATACAAATTTACGTCCCCGGTAGTGCTGAATAAACCATGCCATGCCATAGCTTCCATCTGTATCAACCTCCGGGAATTTCCATGGGAACATATGCATCGGCGCCTGCATATGATGCATTTCTTTCATATTTTTTTCGGAAACAAGACGTTTTCCCTCATAGACGCCTTCATTCAAATGCAGGGTCAGCCATTTAAACATATCTTCGATATTCGAAACCACACCGCAGGCGCCGCCGGCCACATCCATTTCCCAGGGTCCTACCGGAACGGCCCCTTTACCGTCTTCCCAATTCCAATATCCCTGTGCATGATTTGGCTGTTCATACATTTCATGGGCAGAAAGCAGACTGCTCGTCATACCAAGCGGTTCAAAAATACGTGTCCGAATTAAATCCTCCCAGCTTTCGCCAGTAACAACCTCAGCGATAGCTCCGATGGCTGAATAAATGGTATTATTATACTGAGTCACTGTACGAAACGGTGCATTTGGTTTCAAATAACGCAGACGCATCAGCAAATCTTTCTTTGTACTCGAAGGGTCCGGCCACATAGCTTCGTGAGGCGCCAGGCCGGTCCGATGCGTCAACATATCCCGCAATGTGCAGTCCCGCGTCGCAAATTCGTCATACATCGCAAACTCCGGAATATATTCCCGAATCGGTTTATCATAGTCAAGAATTCCCTCATCCACAAGCATGGCAATCAAACAGGAATTAAAAGATTTTGAACATGAAGCGATTCCATAAAGCGTATTTTCATCAGCCGGAAGCTTTTTCTCCACATCCCGGTATCCATAACCGCCTTTAGCAATGACTTTGCCATCCTTCATCACTCCATAGCTAAACCCGGGTATTCCCCAATATTCCATTTCCGCCGGTAAAAAATCAAATAAATTTTCCATTTCCTCCACCTCTTTTTTACTTATTTAAGCGCTTCAAGCAGCTCATCCGTTGTAATTACATGACAATAAATATTATTTAAAATCTCTAACTCATTTTCCTGAATTTTCTCTGTGGAAGCCCGGCAGGCATCTTCAATGAGCCAGACCTTAAAGCTTTCATCCGCCAGGCTGCGTACCGTTCCTGAAACACACTGGTCCGTCAATACGCCCGTGACAACGACCGTATCAATTCCCATATTAAACAGAGTCAACCGTAAATTGGTCCCTGTTACCGCGCTGTCTGTCGTCTTTGTAAAGACAATTTCCTCCGGAAGCGGCGCTAATTCGGGAACGATATCCGCTAACGGGTCCCCCGGAGCCAGCAAAAGTTCATTATATCCGGTGGCCTTCTGGTCCAGAGACCGTTCCCGTCCCGACTTCTGACGGCACTGAATTTTTGCAAACATAACGTCCAAACCATTGGCCCGGAAATAATCAAGAATTCTCTTGTTGTTTGGCACTACAGTTTCATCAATCGCTCTATAAAACGGCTCCCATCGTTCTGCCTCGGCTTTTTGTGCTTCCGTTGGATTTTCAATCACCGGACGAGTAATAAAAACATGCTGCATATCTACAATCAGAAGCGCCGTTTTTTTCGGATTAATCTCAATTTCTCCATAGTCATTATCATTTTCATAATAAAATGATACGTGTCTGTCATTCACTTTCATTAATCAATTTTCCCCCTTTAATATAATAAAGGCTACACCGGATTTCTTTCGATGTAGCCTCTTTGCCCATTTTTCACACGATGCACTTTCTTATAGTAAAGCACAATCACTTTAAATTGTCAAGAATATGTCTCTTATCCCTTTTTATTTCGTTCCGGTGGAGCCAAAGCCGCCTTCGCCCCGCTCGGTTTCGTCCAGTTCATCCGTCAAAAGATATTCCGCCGTTAAAAATGGTGTAATCACCATCTGCGCAATACGTTCACCATGCTCGACGGTTACTGCCGCACGTGAATGATTGTGAAGCGGTACCATAATCTCACCGCGGTAATCCGCATCAATCACGCCAACTTTATTTGCAGGCGCCAAACCCTTTTTGGTTGCCAGGCCGCTGCGGGCATAAATGAGTCCTGCATACCCTTCAGGAATGGCCATGGCCAATCCGGTTTTTACAAGAACCGTCTCACCCGGAAGGACAGTCACAGGTGCGTCCATACAGGCATATAAATCCGAACCTGCGCTGTACTTACTTCCATAGGTTGGAAACATTGCCTTATCATTTAACTTTTTAACCTTCACTTGCTGTTTCATGACTTTTCTCCCGTCCGTCTTTACTCATAACCTTCAACAATAACGACACGGCCCTCCTGCAAAGAAGCCGGAACATCGATTGTCCGCTGGTTGGCCGAACCTTTAAACCGCTTCGTCAAATCCTTTTCTTCCTCGATAAACTCGCCGTCAACAAGCACGTCAATATAAGAAAGCATTTCCTTCGTTTCCGGCCAGTCCTCCACCATCCGTCCCACGATATCTCTGTCAAAAAGGTAACCTGAGAAGCACCAGATGGTTTTCTTTGGATAACGTTTCCGGACTTTTCTAAGCAGCGGAAGAAGTCCCTGCTGATTCGCCCGTTCAAAGGGTTCGCCTCCGAGAAGCGTCAGTCCCCAGATATAATCCGGTTCCAGGTACTCGATAATTTTATCTATTGTCTCTTCGGTAAATGGCTCGCCGTAGTTAAAATCCCAGGCCACTTCATTAAAACAGTTTTTGCACCGATGGGTGCAGCCGCTCACAAAAAGTGAAATCCGCACCCCCGGCCCATTTGATATATCATATTGTTTTATATCTGCATAATACATTTTTAACCGCCCCTGATTCAACGCCAAAAACGCCGTTAATCCTTAAATATGAAGAACACGGGAAGCAATTTCTTTTGTTTTACCCACATTCCAGAAATTCTCGCCAAGATAACCGCAGGTACGCCGTGTTACATTCATCTTGTCATGGTCTTTGTTGCCGCACTGCGGGCATTCCCATTCCAAATCATCATTAATAATAATTTCCCCATCATAACCGCATACATGACAGTAATCGGACTTTGTATTAAACTCAGCGTACTGAATATTATCATAAATGAATTTTACCAGCTCTTCCAGGGCTTCCAGATTATGACGCATATTTGGAATTTCCACATAGGAAATAGCGCCGCCGGCGGAAATCTTCTGGAACTGACTTTCAAACTTAAATTTGCTGAAAGCGTCGATTTTCTCACGAACATCTACATGATAAGAGTTGGTATAATAACCCTTGTCTGTAACATCCTCAATAACGCCGAAGCGGTCCATATCAATTCGTGCAAAACGATAACACAGAGACTCTGCCGGTGTTCCGTAAAGACTGAAATGAATCCCCGTTTCTTTTCTCCAGCGGTCTGTCGCGGAACGAAGATGGTTCATGACTCTTAATGCAAATTCCTCACCCTCCGGTGTGGTATGGCTGACGCCTTTGACTAATTTAGTAACTTCGTACAGACCAATATATCCAAGAGAAAGTGTGGAATAACCGCCATGCAGTAATTTATCAATTTTCTCGCCTTTTTCAAGACGGGCAATAGCGCCGTACTGCCAGTGAATCGGGCTTACATCGGAGGTTGTTCCCTCGAGAGCTTTGTGGCGGCACATTAACGCTTCATAACACAGCTCCAGACGTTCATCGAAAATTTTCCAGAATTTCTCCTCATCACCCCGGGCAACAATACCCATCTGAGGAAGGTTCAGGCTGACAACTCCCTGATTGAAACGTCCTTCAAATTTATAATTGCCATTCTCGTCCTTCCACGGTGTCAGGAAGCTCCGGCAGCCCATCGGGCTAAAGACATTGCCCTCATAGTTTTCACGCATTTTTTTAGCGGAAATGTAATCCGGATAAAGACGCTTTGCGGAACAACGGACAGCAAGTTTTGTAATATAATCGTATTTTCCGCCCTTCAGGCAGTTATGCTCATCCAGCACATAAACCAATTTCGGGAAAGCCGGCGTCACATAAACGCCCACCTCATTTTTAATGCCTTCCAGACGCTGACGCAGAATCTCTTCGATAATCATGGCGTTTTCTTCAATATATTCGTCATTCGTATCCAGATTCAGGAACACAGTCACAAACGGAGACTGTCCATTTGTCGTCATCAATGTGTTAATCTGGTACTGAATTGTCTGAACGCCCGAGCGAAGTTCATCATTCAAACGTGTCTGTACTAACCCTTCAATTGTTTCTGCATCCAGCTTGTCCCCATACTGGGCTTCAATCTGTTCTTTGTATTTGTTATAACTCTTCCGAAGATATTTTCCAAGATGACGGACATCCACCGACTGACCGCCGTACTGGCTGCTGGCCACGGCCGAAATAATCTGTGTCATAACCGTACAGGCTACCTGAAAGCTCTTCGGACTTTCAATCAGCTTGCCATTCATAACGGTACCGTTATCCAACATATCCTGAATGTTAATCAGACAGCAGTTGAAAATCGGCTGAACAAAATAATCGGCGTCATGGAAATGGATAACACCTTCTTCGTGAGCTTTTGCAATCTTCTCCGGTAAAAGCAGACGGCGTGTTAAATCCTTGGAAACTTCACCCGCAATCAAGTCGCGCTGAGTGGAAGCCACCGTCGCATTTTTATTGGAATTTTCTTCCATAACGTCTTTATTGCTATTTTTAATCAGACTTAAAATAGAATCGTCTGTTGTATTCGCTTTTCGTACCAACTCTCTCTGATAACGGTAAATAATATAGGTTTTAGCCAAATCATATTTACCTTCCGCCATCAGTTTCTGTTCAATAATATCCTGAATATCCTCAACCAGCATGCGTTTGCGGTGACGTGTTTCTATATATTCTACGATGTTTTCAATGACATCATTTGTAATCTTTTCTTCCGGCGGAACTTCAGCATTTGCCTTGGAAATGGCAACAATAATCTTACTTCTATCATAATTAACCTCACGGCCATCCCGCTTAATAACTATCATATAAATCCCCTTTCTTTTCTCCTTTGGTTATTATCCTAGGCCATTATATCACTGTATGAAAAAAAAAGCTACAAGAAAATACAAAATATAGAAAAAAATTTACGCCCAGCACAACATGTTGTACTGAGCGTTCCATATTTATCCAAGTACCCTTTTTGCAATATCTACGGACTGTTTGGCGTCCTTCGCATAAAAATCGGCCCCAATCTGCTTCGCATAATCTTCGGTCAGCACCGCGCCGCCGACCCATATCTTGCAGTCGCATCCGGCCTCATGAAGCGCCCGGATAGTTTCCTCCATACTAACTACCGTCGTTGTCATCAGCGCACTCAGACCCACCAGCTTCGCTCCGGTCTGCAAAACGGCTTCCACAACCTTTTCAATCGGAACATCTTTGCCCAGGTCAATCATTTCATAACCGTAGTTTTCCATGACCACCTTCACAATATTCTTTCCAATATCATGGATATCGCCCTTTACCGTAGCAATAATGACTTTGCCTTTGGAAACCGTTCCCGCATCCTTCTGGCCAGCCATATGTTCTTTTAAAACGTCAAAGGCCTCCTGAGCGGTTGTCGCCGACTGAATAAGCTGCGGCAGGAAAAGCTTCCCGCTTTCAAAATCCGCCCCCACTTTATCCAGGGCCGGAATCAATATTTCATTGACAATTTCCATGGCCTGTCGGGTTTTTAAAAGTTCTTTTGTGGCTTCTCCCGCATACTCACGGATACCGTTTAAAACTGCATACTCAAGACTCTTCGTATCCGACGGTTTTTTCACCGGGGCCGCCGCCTGAGTATTTTTCTCCGCTTCCACAATTTTACTGTATTTATCTACATAAAATTTGGAACCTTCATCCCGGTTATATAACACATTAAAACTGTCAATCGCTGCCATCATTGACGCCACATTCGGATTAATAATCGGCAAATCCAGACCGTGGGCCATAGCTAACGTTAAAAAGGCCACGTTGACCAACTCCCGTTTTGGCAGCCCAAAAGAAATATTTGAAACGCCAAGAACTGTTTTTACGCCAAGACGTTCTTTTACAAGCTTCATGGCTTTCAGCGTTTCAACCACTTCCTTCTGCTGGGCCGAAGCCGTCAATGTCAGACAGTCGATAAAAACATCCTCTTTGGGGATTCCATAACTTTCGGCAGTACGGACAATCCGTTCTGCCACGGCATAACGTTCTTCAGCCATAAGTGGAATACCATTTTCATCCAATGTCAGACCGACAACGGCCGCTCCGTATTTTTTAACCAATGGAAGAATCTTTTCCATGACGGCCATCTCACCGTTGACCGAATTGACAATCGGCTTTCCATTATAAATACGAAGTCCGCTCTCAATAACTCCGGCATGGGAAGAATCAATTTGGAGAGGTACGTCCACAACCCCCTGGAGTTCTTTAATTACTTCTACCATTAAACCGGCTTCATCAATCTTCGGCAGACCGACGTTGACATCCAAAATATGGGCTCCGGCTTCCACCTGAGAAATACCCTGCGTTAAAATATAGCCAATATTATGGCTCAATAAAGCCTCTTTAAAGAGCTTTTTACCCGTCGGGTTAATCCGCTCCCCGATTACACGAACACCATCAATTTCAACAACCTGTGTGCTGCTGCAGACTGCTGCCCGCCGAACAAAAGCCGGACGGTTCGCCGTCCTTCCCTCGGCCGCTCTTCGCTCCAGCATTGCTTTCATTTCCCGAATATATTCCGGTGTTGTTCCACAGCATCCGCCAATAATCCGGACACCCAAATCCATAAACTTGTCCATCTGTTCTGCAAACGCTTCCGCACTGATATCGTAACCGCCGGAATTTAAGTTTGGAAGTCCCGCGTTGGCCTTAATAATCACAGGCAACGGCGTCCACTCCACCAGTTTTTGAGCCAGAGGATAAATATCATTCGGGCCAAGAGAACAGTTAATACCAATCGCATCCACGCCAAGTCCTGTCAGGGTCAAAGCGGCCGCTTCCACCGTAACGCCCGTGAATGTACGTCCGTTTTTCTCAAAGGTCATTGTTGAAAACACCGGCAAAGATGTATTTTCCCTCGCCGCAAGAACGGCCGCTTTCATTTCCAAAAGGTCCGTACTCGTTTCTATTACAATCAAATCTGCTCCGGCCGCGGCTCCGACAGTCATCATTTCCTTAAACATCTCGTAGGCATCTTCAAATTTGAGACTGCCATTTGGCTCCATCAATTCTCCAATCGGTCCCACATCCAAAGCTACCGCCACATCCCGGCCGGAATCTTTAACTGCTTTCCGGGCATTAACCACACCGGCTGTCACCAGCTCTTCCACTGAATAATCACTGTAACCCAGTTTATAACGGTTGGCACTAAAGGTATTTGCATAGATAATATCTGAGCCCGCCTCAATATACTGACGGTGAATATCAATTACAGCCGCCGCATGGGTCACATTCAAGGCCTCCGGAACCTTTCCCATAGGAACTCCGGCCGCCTGCAGCATTGTTCCCATACCGCCATCCAGCATAGTGATTTTATTTTTAAAATCTAACATCTGGTTCCTCTCTTTCTAAACGCACACCGTTCACGATTATTACAAAAGTCACATTTATTTTTCCGCACATCCCGTTTTGTATCACTGATACCCAATATCGCCGTCACCGACTTGCTCGGCATCATCAGACAACTTCCCGTCAGAGATACCCCAATTTTCCGATGGGTGTCCAGAACATGTATCAATTCTCTCTGAGCTTCCAGCGGCAAATCGCCATATCCCGGACTAAAACGCCAGGTCAAATGACAGCCTTCTGCCAAAACTTCCCGCTCCATTTCCTTTTCGGCTAAATCCGCAATCTGTTCTACTGCCTGAATTCCACAGCTATCCATCACAACACCCACGTCCGGTTCTGTGACCATATATCTGCGGATTCGTTTATCCAATTCGATTCCTGCCGTCGCTCCAAGCAGAAACATTTCATCACAATTTTTTAAATGCTCTCGGATATCTTTTCCGGCCAGAACCAACGCCGTACCCGGAATACAGATACCCTCCTCCCGTTTTTCTATTGGAAATCTTCTATATATATGCTTCGGCTGGAGAATCTCCAATGTTTCCGCTTCGCATCGATTCAAAAGCTGTTCTATCCGCTCCGTAACCCCTGAATCCTTATAACCCAGATAACGAAGAATCTCCGCCCTGTTTAACCTGTCTATCATACCTGTCTGTTACAGCTCGCCAGTATATTTGAAATACTGTTTGTAATCCGTGTTGCTGTTTCCACATTGTTCATTGTATAAAGATGAATTCCACGCACATCGTTATTAATCAGGTCAATAATCTGCTCCGTTGCAAAAGCAATTCCCGCATCCTTTAAAGCCACCGGGTCCTGGGCATATTTATTTAACAGTTTTGAAAATTTCACCGGAAAGCTGGCGCCGCACATAGAAACCGTACGTTCAATCTGGGCTTTATTGATAACCGGCATAATGCCGGCCTCAATCGGCACATGGATGCCGGCCTTCTCTACCTTGTCCATGAAATCATAAAAATGATTATTATCGAAAAAGAGCTGAGATACCAGATGGGTAACTCCCGCATCGACTTTTTTCTTTAAATTTTCAATGTCCTCGTCGATACTGGCTGAATCACAATGTCCCTCGGCATAACAGGCTCCCGAAATATTAAAGCTGTCATCATAGCTTTTAATAAAAGCGGCCAGGTCACTGGCATGTTCAAAATCAATAACGCTATTTCCCGGTGTAATATCACCGCGAAGAGCAAGTATATTCTGAACACCTTCTTCTTTTAAACGATTTAAAAATTCAATAATATCCTGTTTCGTCGAGCCAACACAGGTCAAATGGCTGACTGGCTCAATCTGATATTCACTCTTAATTAAAGACGCAATTTCACACGTCTTATTTTTTTGTGCTTCCGAACCGCCGGCGCCGTAAGTCACACTGATAAAGTCCGGTTTTAACCCACGTAATCCGTAAAGTGTATTGTAAATGGTGTCAATTGATGTGGTCTTTTTTGGTGGAAAAACTTCCAAAGAGTAAACAACCTTCTTACTTTCAAATAACCGCTGTATATTCATAAAAACTCCTCCGATTCTTATAGTCCATTTAATTATAGTCCTCGTCAACCCTTTTTTCAATAATTTAATTCTTATAACTGGTTATCAGCATTTTCCTTGAATTATTAAAAAAACCATAGTAAGATAAAAATGTAAAAACCTTTTGGAGGTGGTTAAAATGAAATTTACAAAAATGCACGGATGTGGAAATGACTATGTTTATGTAAACTGTTTCGAGGAAACTATTTCAAACCCTTCGGAAACAGCCAAACGGGTCAGCGACCGCCACTTTGGAATTGGCTCCGATGGTCTCATCCTCATCTGTCCATCGGATAAAGCGGATTTTCGCATGGCCATGTATAATCTGGATGGCTCCGAGGGCCGGATGTGTGGAAATGGTGTTCGCTGCATTGCCAAATATGTCTATGACCATCATTTAACGGATAAAACTCAGATTTCCCTTGAAACTCTCGGAGGAATTAAATATCTGGACTTAAATATTAAAAATGGAAAAGTTGAAACTGTAACTGTGGATATGGGAGCGCCAATTCTGACATCCTCTGAAATTCCGGTGAATCTTCCAAAAAATCAGGTTATCAATGAACCTGTGGAGATTGACGGAAAAGTATGGCATATGACCTGTGTTTCTATGGGAAATCCCCATGCTGTCGTTTTTGTTGACGATACAGCCAATTTGAAACTGGAACATATCGGACCGCTTTTCGAAAAACATCCGCTTTTTCCTGAACAGGTGAACACGGAATTTGTCCATGTTATTAACCGTCATACTGTCGATATGCGGGTGTGGGAACGAGGTTCGGGTGAAACTCTGGCCTGCGGTACCGGCGCCTGTGCAACGGCTGTGGCCTGCATCTTAAACGGAAAAACGGATAACGAAGTCCTCGTTCATCTTCTCGGCGGTGACTTACGGATTAAGTATGATACGGACAAAAATACGGTCTTTATGACAGGACCAGCCACCGAAGTCTTTTCCGGTGAAATTGAGCTGTAAACAATTTTTGAAAGGAATTTAATATGAAATTATCCCAATTACTTGAACGAATGGACTATACCTGTGTCCAGGGTTCTGTAGATATTCCTATATCTCATCTTCTTTATGATTCCAGAAATGCCTGCCCCGACGGCGTATTTGTCTGTATCAGCGGCGCTGTCATGGATGGACATACTTTCATTCCGGATGTTGTCATGAACGGGGTTACCGCTGTCATTGTGGAAAAAGAAGTCAAAGCCCCGGCTCACGTTACCGTCATTCGTGTGGAAAATACCCGAAGCGCTCTGGCTTATATGTCAGCCGCCTACTTCGGATATCCGGCAGAACAATTAAAAACCATTGGTATCACGGGTACTAAAGGAAAAACAACCACAACCTACATGGTTCGTTCTATTCTGGAAAATTCCGGTTTCAAAACCGGACTCATTGGTACTATTGAAACCATTATTGGAAAGAAAGTCATCAAGGCCAATAATACAACGCCGGAATCTTATCTTGTTCAACAGTATTTCCGCGATATGGTCAATGCGGGCTGTGAATGTGTTGTTATGGAAGTTTCCTCTCAGGGTCTGATGCTTCACCGTGTCGATGGCTTTACCTTTGATTATGGTATCTTTACCAATCTTGGCCCGGACCATATCGGACCAAACGAACATAAAGACCTGGATGACTATATACACTGCAAATCCTTATTATTTAAACAATGCAGTCATGGTATCGTCAATATGGATGATGATTATGTGGAACGGATTACCGACGGACATACCTGTGACCTGGAAACCTTTGGTATGTCGGAAAAGGCCGATTTTTGCGCTTCCGACATGAAATTACTTCAAAAGCCCGGTCTGCTCGGTGTTACTTATCATTTGTCCGGCCGCATGGACATGGATGTGGAAATTGATATTCCGGGACGTTTTAGCGTGTATAACTCTCTGACAGCCATTGCCATCTGCCATCACTTTAATGTTCCAAAGGAAAATATCCTCAAAGCATTAACTGATGTCCACGTTAAAGGCCGTCTGGAAACCATACCGATTTCCCCAAAATTCACATTAATGATTGACTACGCTCATAACGCCATGGCCCTGGAAAGCCTGCTTCTTTCTTTGAAAGAGTACCATCCAAAACGTCTGGTTACTTTATTTGGCTGCGGCGGTAACCGGGACCCTCACCGCCGTTATGAAATGGGTGAAGTTTCCTCCAACCTTTCCGATTTAACCGTTGTCACTTCGGATAATCCAAGATTTGAGGAACCGATGGCTATTATTGATGATATTTTAATCGGCGTCCGGAAAGGCCCCGGAAAATATGTGACTATTCCGGACCGTAAGGAAGCTATTAAATACTGTATTGAAAATGCCGAAGACGGCGATGTCATTATCCTGGCCGGCAAGGGCCACGAAGATTACCAGGAAATCAAAGGCATCAAATATCCAATGGATGAACGGGACCTGATTGCCGATATTCTGGCGGGAAAATAAACACCTTGACTGCAAAAATGGATGGCTGATATTCTATCAGTCATCCATTTTACTTACGAGGATTTTCTTGTTTTGGGATGTCATCGGCTAAAAACTGGTATTAACCGTCATCCTCCTCTTTTTTAATTTGTTAATTTTAGAATCCTTCCTGCCGACGCAGTAGTCTCAATTCACGACGTTTCACAGCCGTTTCCCATTCCATACGTTCTCCATCATTTTCAAGGATTAATCCGGGAACCTTCATCGGCTTATCATCCTGTCCCATACATACCATGACAAAGTATGCACGGTTAATCGGATAACGCTTACCTTCCGAATCTTCTCTGTATGTATCTACACGAACTTCCATAGAAGTTGTTCCCACATGGGTAATCTTTCCAATTAAAACAACAATATCATTCAAATAAACGCCGGATTTAAAATAGGTATTATCAATCGCTACTGTTGTCGCATCCCGTCCGCAGTGCCGTCTAGCCGTAGCCCCTGCAACCTCATCAATCCATGACAAAAGCTGGCCGCCAAACAAACGTCCAAATCCATTAATATCCGGCGGCATCACGATACGGTGCTGTACTGTCTTCGAATCTGATACTTTTTTATTTTCCATATAACCTCAGTCCTTTCTATTTAAGCCTAACATCGGGTTAATGTTCTTATCATTCTAATATACGCCGCTCCAAAATACAAGTTAAGTATTTCATAAATTTTTGTAATCTATAGATAAATATTTATAAATATTGTATACTGTTTGTATCTTGTATTGGGGGAGGATTTACATATGGAAAAGGAAATTGCAAAAAATAAAACTGTAGAAGAAAAAATGGCATTAGCCGATGACATCAGCCGCGGCTATTTTCGCCAGGGATTAAACTGTACCGAATGTGTACTGCGTACATTCATGGACATATATGATGTTGAATTACCGGAAGAGATTCTCTGTATGGCCACCGGATTTGGCGGTGGTATTGGCCATACTAAAAATATCTGCGGAGCCATCACAGGCGCTGTTATGGCTCTGGGAACAGTCAAAGGCCGTCGTCATCCATTCGGGCCAAAAGAAGAGATGGGCGCCCGAATTAAACATCTCCAGGGTGATATTTATCCCGTATTTGGAGAAATGGTCAATGAAGTCGAAGACAAATACGGTACTCTAATCTGCCGGGAAATGTCCCAACCATTTGGTGACTTTGATTCGAAACCTCGTAAGAAAAACTGCATGGAAATCATTGCCTACTGTGCGCAGCTTGCGGTTAAATATGCCGAAAATTAAATCCGAATAAAAATAAGAGTACCCTTTCCCGATTATTTTTCGGGAAGGATACTCTTTTTTCAATTAATCCGCTACAATTACACCATTTTCACAATCAAGATTTACAAATACACCGCTCTTTAATATATCTGTTGCATTCTTCACGTTAATCAATACCGGAATATCTAAACTAAGTCCAACAGTCACCGCATGCGCATCCAAACTGGATTTTTCAATAACAATACCCGAGGCTGTCCTTAATTGTTTCAGCATATGATTGTTTGTATCCTTTGTGACAACAATATCTCCCGGCTGGTAATTCTGAATGAATTCCTTTTCAGAATGACACACACACAAACGTCCATGAACCTTCTGCTTATTAATACCTTCACCATTTGCCAAAATATGACCAACAACCTGAACTTTTAACATATTTGTCGTACCGGACACACCTAAAGGAACGCCGGCTGTTATAACGGTAACATCCCCCTGTTTTACATATCCTTTTTTCTGAGCTTCTTCCACGGCTGTTTCAAACAAATCATCCGTTGTACCCTTTTCCTCAATAATCAACGGCTGAACTCCCCAGGATAAATTTAACTGGCGCCATACAGACGGAGACATTGTACAGGCGATAATCGGGCACGTCGGACGGAATTTTGAAATCATGCGAGCTGTTCTTCCGGATTTACTTACTGTAATAATCGCTGCCGCATTCAAATCCATACCTGTCGTACATGTGGCATGAGAAATCGCGTTTGTTACATCCGTAATAGCTTCCGTTCCCATTTCATTGAACCGACGCCGGTAATTAATATCAATTTCTGTACGCTCCGCAATTTTTACCATTGTCTGTACGGCCTCCACCGGATAGGCTCCGGCCGCCGTTTCACCGGAAAGCATAATAGCACTCGTTCCATCATAAATAGCATTTGCAACATCCGTTGCTTCCGCACGGGTCGGACGTGGATTTTTCATCATGGAATCCAACATCTGCGTAGCTGTAATAACCTGTTTACCGGCCTGATAAACCTTGCGGATAATCTTCTTCTGGAGTACAGGAACTTCCTCTAAAGGAATTTCTACACCCATATCACCACGAGCCACCATAATACCATCCGATACACGAATAATCTCATTGATATTCTGCACGCCCTGCATATTTTCAATCTTGGCAATAATATTAATGGAATGACAATTTTTTTCTTCAAGAATTTTTCGGATTTCCAAAATATCTTCTGCGGTTCTTGTAAAAGATGCGGCTATAAAATCAAATCCATTTTCAATACCAAAGCAAATATCATCATAATCTCGCTGACTGATAAATGGCATCGATAACACCGTATCCGGTACATTGACACCCTTTTGACTAGAAATTATTCCTGCATTAACTACGGTACAATGAATATCCGTATCCTCTACTTCATCAATATAAAGTTCAATTAAACCGTCATCCAGTAAAATCCGCCCGCCGGCCCTTACATCCTTTGGCAAATCCTTATATGTGATGGAAGCAATTTCAGAATCTCCTACAACTTCCCGAGTTGTCAAAGTGAATTTACTTCCTCTTTTTAATTCAGCTTTTCCATCTTTAAAAGTTTTTAACCGAATCTCAGGGCCCTTTGTATCCAAAAGAGCTGCTACCGGAAGATTTAACTCTTCTCTCAGACGTTTTACCCGATTTAATTTTTCTAATTGTTCTTCATGGGTTCCATGGGAAAAATTAAACCTTGCAACATCCATTCCCTCAATCATTAATTTTCTTAAAACATCTTCACTTTCAGATGCCGGTCCAAGTGTACATATAATTTTTGTTTTTCTCATATTCTACTCCTCTGCTTCTTTACTATCTATTGATATATTTTCAAGCCGAATCCGTTCATGAACGTCCTGGCCAATTAAGCGATAAATTGTGGCTGTCAATGGAACGCCGATTAACATTCCCGGAATACCTCCAAGACCACCGCCAATGGTAACCGCAGCCAATACCCATATCCCAGGTAAACCAATCGATGCCCCCACAACCTTCGGATAAACCAAATTTCCTTCAAGCTGCTGCAGAATCACAATAAATGCAAGAAATCCTATCGCCTGAATCGGAGATACTGTAAAAATCATAAACGCTCCGACTATTGCTCCAATGTAAGCGCCTACCATCGGTATCAAAGCCGTCGCACCAATAAAGGTTCCAACCATCGGCGCATAAGGAAAACGTAAAATCAACATCCCTACAGTACATAAAATACCCAAAATAACAGCTTCCACACACTGTCCCGTAATAAAACTTGTAAAACATTCATGGGCCGTGTAAATCACATGATTTATACGTTTCATCTGAGATTCTTTCATATATACTTTCTGCAAGGTTTTTGCCTGCGACTGAAGTTTTTCTTTATTCATCAAGATATATATCGCAAAAATAGTTGCTATCGCTACATTAACAACCGAACTCATAAGTTGAGAAACAAAGACAAAGGCCGAATTCAACATTGAACTAAAGCCGCTTGTTATATAAGTAAAGACCTTTTGAAACATTTCCTGCCAGTTTATTTCCATTGCCCCAATCTGTTCGGCTATGGATGGAAACGTGTCTCCATTGGCCACAATCCAATCCTGAATCTTTTCAAAATAAACAGGTATCTCGTCGGCCATCACAGAAAAAGCTTCTACCAGCTCTGGCAATACAATGCGTATAATCAAAAAGATGGCCCCAAAAATAAAAAATATAGATAGAAAAACACAAATGCCTCTGCGTGTCCTTTTAATTATCCTGTTATTTGTATTCGGAAACCAATGTCTTTCCAGGGCTTTCATAATGATATTCAATACATAGGCAAACAATGCTCCCAAAATCAAAGGAAAGGCAACATTCCAAAGATGAAAAATCCCTGAAAATATTTTGTCAAAACGAATAATCATTAAAACCAGAATAGCTATACATAGTCCATACTTAATAAAACTTTTTAAACTTTTACTAATACTAATCACTCCTTGCTGTCATTTTCTCATTTTAGCATATTCTTATAAAAGAAAAAAGCCCAATTACACAAAACGTAATTGGACTCTTCATTTGATGAGGCATCGGGGATTCGAACCCCGGACAACTTGATTAAAAGTCAAGTGCTCTACCGACTGAGCTAATACCCCATATCAGACAACGTCATGTTGTTTTCTGATAAGTGCCCAGAACCGGAATCGAACCAGTGACACGAGGATTTTCAGTCCTCTGCTCTACCGACTGAGCTATCTGGGCAGATAAATCTGGAAACATATCTAACAAAACCAATAAAAAAGCGTTGCGGGGGCAGGATTTGAACCTACGACCTTCGGGTTATGAGCCCGACGAGCTA